>JBPYDQ010000650.1:0-2804 GCA_051986135.1 Terriglobales bacterium
CGACTTGCTATCGGGGGACATTGGGCGGATCCTACGCGTGCACCCTCTGCAGGCGAAACTCGTGGATCGGATCGTGCTCGCCAACTTTGTAGCCTCAGGGATCACAGTATGGGGCGAAGCGATACTCCCGGTTGTTCCGACTGCACCGATTCGCCGTTTTGATGTCTTCAAGGCGTTGTTCGGCCTGTTCCCAATGGCATTGACGTCCGCGGCGATTTTTCCCCTCTACCCGAGAATGACCAAGTTCGCCATGACGGTATTGAAGAGTTCCATCCACAGTTGCTTCTTCTGCTATGAACTGCGCCGCGCGTCTCTGAAGGAGGAAATCAGCTTTTTCGAGCGCCGCCTGGGATCGAACCGCACGCTCAGGCAGCTGTTGGACCTGCGCTCTTACTATCGAAATTCCTTCAGATTCGTCGTCTGTTGCATCCCAACTCTGTTGCGACTCCACTTGCGGACATCCATCGACAATCGGTTTCCGCGAGAAGTCCGTAGACTGCTTTCATAGAGATAGGCCAGCTTAGTTAACGACAACAGGCGATAACGCTCATTGACCTGATGCAAGGGAGTGAACCTTCACCAGAAGCCTTCGCGCTTCCTCGACTGTGTAGCCCATTCGAGTGTCAAACTCCCTTCTAGATGAATGCCGTTACAGACCTCGTTGAGAGCGTTGTTGATGATGCCGAGTTCGTCTGACGTGAGCTCCACAAGCATGCCATTCATTCTCCACTCGTCAGCTTGTCCCGCTGGCCAAATCTGGAATGGGATTCAGTGTGCGCTCGTTGCCCAGTCGCGCCCGCAGCACCATGAGGGCTAGGTGCTTCTCGGTCGTCCGCCTGTGCTGCCATTGCGCCAACATGTTCCATCACAACCTCGATGTCGAGACGCCTCGAGCTGCTTGGGATATCCATCGATCCCAGGATGAGAGGCTTGCCTGCGGTCAGGATTGACGTGCCTTCCAGTTTGGCTTGCCGCACGATCGGATCCGGCGTGCCAAAGCCGGACTTCCCCTCGGCGATGCTCGACTGCTCAACCGCTGTATTCAGCTTTACCCCATCGGCTGACTCCTCTATCGACGCGTCGATATTCAGGCCTATATCGAGGTACTGCACCTGCGTCTGAGCGCCGCCGGAAGTGGAAACGGACCCTGTTACAAGAGGCACCCTATTCCCTTGTTTGAGAACCGTTTTTCGCCCGGAAACCACGATCATGGCGAAGTGTTGCGTCCCAACGCGCTTGCCTCCATCCGTTTCCATTAGTGTGTAAGTGAGGCGATAGGTCTTCAATCCGGCTTGGACAGGACTTGGAACGGAAGTTGTTTGCCCACGTGCTCCGACGACCGCCAAGGCCAAAGTGAGTCCGAGAATCATCTTCGCAGGTGTCAATTTCGTCTCCTTCCACTGCGGTCAATTTTGGATTGAATCTAGAACGCGTAGGCGCGATTGTCCTTGCAATCATTTTTTCCGCAACCAATAGCTCAGTTCGACGAACAAGTATGAGTCAACTGGCGAGAACGCTTAAAATCCGCGCCACCAGCGAATTCCTCGGGCGTTCGGGAATCGTTCTCATGCTGGCTCAGCATCAAGGTTTTGCCGCGTCAAGTGACGAACAGGGCGATGAGCAGCCACCTCAAGAACAGTCCCCTGCACGTCGAATCTCCAAGTCGCGCTTCTCGGGAAAGGTGATCAGCTGGGGCCGGGGATCAGTCACCATGTGCCGGTGATCTCCAGACCGACCTTGTCACTGGTCGCGATGAGCGGGCCGCAATGACATTGCCGCCGGAATCTAAAAGCCTCGCCCGCTCTGCGCCGGTCGGTCGCGGCGTGAGGAACGAATCTGGGAGCGCATTGCGTCGCTCCGAAAAGCCACCCCGCAGTTAACTGGTGATATGTCGCGAGAGCTTCCCCTCCTGCTTCCACTTCCAGAAGATGAACCCACTCGCTACAGCCACGGCCAGCACCCCCAGCGGATCCGTAATCGCGCCCGTGGGAAGTCTGATCCCTTCGGGAGTGCGGTTGCTGATCTGATACAGATACGCATGATGGACTTCGAATCCGAGCCACCAAAGCGCCAGGTAGAATGCCGCCACGAAGAGCCACGAAAACATGTCGATCTCGATTCGCCCGGCATGAGCCACAGCAGCGAAAAACCAGCAGATTACCGGAAGCAAGAAGGCATCTACAAGAATCGCGCGAACGAAGGAAGCTAGGGACACCGAATGTCCGCTGTGTCGCCATGTACGTAGGGTCACGATGGCGGGAGCAGAATCGTTAACCCACAGCACATGCACCGCCAGAGCAAGTCCAGGCAACCCCAGCAGACCCGCGACCCAGATGTAAAGTTTGCGTTGCACGATTCGTGATCTTAATCGGGCGTCTTGACTCTTTGACTCAACTACTTTCCAAACCACTCAATCAAAGCGCGATTCACAGCCTCGGGCTCTTCGTGTTGCAGCCAATGGCTCGCCTCAGGAAAGTATGTCAGCTCCGCTGAATCGCAGTGGCGAACGCTCGCCTCGGCCATCTCCGGCAGCAGAAACTTATCGCGCTTGCCCCAGAGTATGTACACAGGCACATGCACCTGCAGGTTTTTTGCCGCTGGCCGGTGCCGATAGAATGCGCGATACCAGTTGATCATGGCCGTCACTGTGCCGGGATGAGACCACGCTTCGCGATAGCAGTCGAGATCTTCAGGAGCAAAGGTGCCTGGTCGGCTGCTGCCCAGCAATGCTCGTACCCCATCCCTGAAGTTGTTTCGGGAGAAGCGCCACTCCGGAAGCGCCGGCAGCTGAAAAAATGCCATGT
>JBPYDQ010000651.1:0-12533 GCA_051986135.1 Terriglobales bacterium
GCCGAGTTGGAACGGGTCATCGACAAGTGCCTCGAAAAAGACCGCAGCCTGCGCTACCAGCACGCCTCGGACGTCCGAACGTGTAATGGAACTCGCGGCAATGAACCGTTTGATATTCGAAAAGCGCTAGGCTTCACCACCTATTCTACGTTTTCGGGAATTGTTGATTCGAAGGTCACTGGAAAAAATCATTTCTTATTCGGAGTTAGTCCCTTCGACCACACCACGCAATTCGTAGTCACTCAGCCGGTAACCTTTCAAGGTCAGACCTATATCGTTTGATTGACGCGTTGGCTCAAGTAAAAGTAAATGGGTACGCCTCGAGTTACCAGTACGACATCATAAGACCAAAACGAGGTTGTCTCGGATTACGGGCTCAACCCGACTTTTTCGATGTCAGAGGATTTTGAGTGCCGGTGCCCAAGCTGTGAGCGGCGCGCCGCGTGTTTCACAGAGAGTGCAGGATCGTTGAGAGCACTCATTCCGGTCTTGGAAACAGATGTTCGGTCTTACTTGCTGCCTAACTCCAGCCGTCGTTAATTTTTTAAATCATCGCTAACGTACTCGGACTGTATTGGTTCGGAAATGGAAATCCCCCTCTTCTATCGACACTTTAGGATTTACTGTGACCAAGCACCTGGGTTTTCGCGCCGATTATCAATCGGAAGCACGCTTCATCGTCAACAATAAGGCCGATCGAATTGGGCTCCGCTTAGCAGGGGCCTGTAATCGGACTGCAAGCTTCGTTCTAAAACCAGGCGTACACCACTCGTGCAGCCATACAGGCCGAGTTCCAGCTGAGCCAACGCGGCACGTTCTTTGAGAAGAGTCGCTAGCTTACCAACCGCTGCTAAAGCCATGAGAAGGGAAGCAGCACCCGGTTGGCCCTCTTCCAAAGTCTCTCAGTCATGCGGCTGGATCGAAATGGCGAGCGGCATTTGTGGAATCCGCGTCCAGAACCGAACGGACTCGTTGGCCGAGTTCCGGGAGTTCGAATGGCTTGTACAAAATGCGCTCCGGACCTTCTGCGATCTCCTGGTCCACATAGCCGGATACGAAAATCGCCTTGATTGCCGGCCGGTGGGTCCGGATCGCCTTGACGGCGGAGTCTCCGCGCATGCCTGGCATGAGCAGATCAGTAAGAACAATATCAATGGGACCACTGTACTCCAGTGAGCGTCGAATCGCCTCGGATCCGTCTGCGGCTTCGAGCACGTGATAACCCAGCATTTCTAAATATGTCTTGGTAGTCGTCCTTATGCCGGATTCGTCTTCGGCCAGAAGTATGGTCTCGTTGCCGCCGCCGGCCAAGGGCGGGGACAAGCCGGCGGCGGGTCCGGCAGGCGCAGGCTTAACCTGTGGCAGATAGACTCGAAAGATCGCACCTTGGTTAGGCTTACTTTGGACTTCGATACGCCCTCCCGCCCGCTCGGCAATACCTAATACGGTAGAGAGTCCCAGACCAGTGCCTCGTCCTAATTGCTTGGTGGTAAAAAAAGGCTCGAAAATACGCGCCTGGACTTCCTGCGTCATCCCGTGCCCGGTATCGCTCACTTCGAGAACCGCCAGTCTTTCGCTATTTTCGCTTATTCCTTTTTCCTCGCTCGACGGCACCTTGCCGGCGGTCGTGATCGACAATTGGCCTCCTTCGGGCATCGCATCCTGCGCGTTGACCGCCAGGTTCATGATCATCATCTCGATTTGGGAGACGTCAACATAGACCGGTTGTGGCTCATCCGCCACAGAAACCTGTAACTGGATCTGATCGGACAGTAGAGGTCGAAGCATTCGTTCCAGATTCGACACAATAACGTTAAGGTCGGCGACGGTGGGGGCGTCGGGTTGTTTGCGACTGAACGCGAGGAGCTGCTTGGTGACTGCCGCTGCCCTCCTGGTGGTTGCCAATATCTGCTCATAGGTGCTGCGCCCGCTCGCAAGCGCCGGATTCTCCATTAATTGGGTAATGGAACCGGAGATGAGCATCAACAGATTGTTAAAATCGTGAGCTACCCCGCCCGCCAGTCTCCCCAGCGCCTCCATCTTTTGAGATTGACGCAACTCCAGTTCTAAGTTTCTCGCTCGCGTGACATCACGAAAACTCCACACCCGTCCAATGATCTTGTCATTGATGCTTTGGGGTTGAGAGTAGCGCTCAAAAATACGGCCGTCCTTGAAGTTGAGAACGTCGAAGCTGGTGGTAGCCGGGTCGGCACAAAGCTCCTGTACCCTAGCGAGAAAATCATCGGGGTTGTGTAATTGATCAACGACGCTCGCCAGGAGACCCTTGTCGTCCATACCAATCAAAGAGCCCCCGCCTAAGTTCCACATAGCGGCAAACTTCTGATTACACCTGGCAACTTTCCGGTCATTCGATATCACCAGGATCCCATCGGCAGTGGATTCTAAGGTGGCATTCAACAGAGAAACCGTGTGCTGCAAGCGGCGTTCTACTTGGCGCCGGGCCTGATTCTCTATGCGTAACTCAGCAT
The DNA here is from genome assembly GCA_051986135.1 of Terriglobales bacterium. GTDB lineage: Bacteria > Acidobacteriota > Terriglobia > Terriglobales > Acidobacteriaceae > Gp1-AA122. Next base: position 2,490 of record JBPYDQ010000651.1, read on the forward strand.
TGATCTTTGCTAATTCCGTTACCCGCTTCGCGACTTCCGCTTCGGTGTCGGTATTGGCGCGCCGAATTGCCGTCTCCACCTCCTTGCGGAAGCGAAGATCGCGGCCGGTAAACACCACGGCCTGAATACCGGGATCCTGCAAGCGGTTGTTGGCGATGATTTCGAATGGAACCCATGAACCGGCAGTGTCTCGAAACCTCAGGATCGAAGGAACCTTTTCGCCTTCATCCTGAACTGTCCCCGAATACTCCTGAATAGCGCGAGGCGTGTCCTCGGGGTGGACAAATTCAAAAATGTTCCGTCCTTCCAGTTCTTCCTGCCGATAACCCAGCACTTTCTCGGTATGCGGACTTACGTAGACAATGACGCCGGCCTCGCCAATCAGAGCCAGAACCTCGGGAGCGTTTTCAACAATGAATTTGTAACGATCTTGATTCTGCGACTCGGTGCGACCGATGTCTCTGTTGGGCTTCGATTGTCGCACGATAAGACTCTCCCTTTTGGTCTTCGCGCCGCTTCATGCATCTGCCGAAATAGTCATTACAATCGCGTCGCGCATAGCCGAAAACTGTCACTTGTAACAGAGTTAGTTAGCCCTTGCTCAGTTTTTGTCCTTAATTTATTTATGTGGAATATCTATCCAGCCTTGCGAAAACCTTGGACCAACTTTGTGCCTGGCATCAGATTAGCATGGGATCACGACGATCGTGGCTCCTCAGCTCACCTCCTCCGTTGATCTCCGAGTGAGAGTGGCACGATCCCATCGCTGCCAGGTCGGTCGGCGTGCCGCTCGAGAAATGGACGGCTAAGCGCGCCCTCTCATCACTTGGCTGCTCCCGAGTGAAGTGGAACCAAAACAGGAGTGGGGGACACACCGTCGGGCGCTTGCAATCAGGCTTCGTCATCGTCCGAAGCTCGAGCTGTTCGACAAGACAGGGTAGTTCTCACCTCTTAGTAGCGCCCCTGGCGAAGTCGACTGCCGAAGTTGCCGCAACCGACCGCTGAGAACTCCCACTCACGCTCGTCAATGTTGTTGTATCACCTGGTCTAGATCGGTGGCGGCTTTTTGAATGGATTCGGCAATGTGTTGCATGACGCCTGCTACCGCGGGGATCTGGGCGTCGGCATCGTTCCATCGCTTGGCATCCATGTATTCGCGTACGGCGGCGATCGGCTTGGCCCCATATCCAGTGTAGGCGCCGGGTGCGTAGATCTGGTTTTTGAACCACGGGCGTTCCGGCAGGCCTTGCTCGTTCAAAAATGTGCGCTGCACTTGCATAAGGTCAAGATTCAGCTGGTTAACCAATGAGCGGGGCACGGGAGATCCGGCTGCCTGCCACTTGGCGAATGCTGCCTGATAGCGCTCAGCGCTCGCTTTGATCAACTCAACTCCATTCTTGAGCGGAGCAAAGTTCATGAAGGGCGGAACAGCCTCGACCGGGGGAGGGATAGAAGTTTTCCGTGGGTCCGCAATTGCGGTGAAGACGCCTTCTTTCAGCTCCAGATTTCGTTCAGCAACTTCGTCCTGCTTGTCTTTAAGGAGTTTTTCGAGATCGCTTACATACTTTGCGATCGTTTCGGCTTCTCCTCCATATTCGAACGGAATGATCTCCGAATCACCCAAACGCATGACTGCCGTCCCGCCGGTTTGAGCCAGAGCTCGCTCGTATGCGAAATCAGGATCTATGAAACGTGAAAACCAGTAGAAATCGTCGTAGATGGAATGGTACTGGTTGCCGTCTCCTTCGCCAGCAAAGCCTATGTTCAACGCGGGAACGCCGGCGTGATCCAGAAATGCGGTGTAATCCGACCCGTCTCCGAGCGCGCCGATGTGCAGGTCCATTCGTTTGCGAGTCTCGGTGCGTTCCTCGACGTCCTTTGCCTGGGAGATCTGAAGCAGGTGGGCGCGCTCCCACACAGACATGTCTTTCTCGGGATCGCGAATATCCCGGATGACTTCGTTAATGAACTTCTCCAGGTCGTGCGATCCGGAGGCATGAAAAAAGCCGCGATCATTACTGTCCGAGTTGATATAGGCGACCGCATGCTTTTCGAGGTCATCCATGTGGGTCTCGACCCATTCGACCGAACCCAGCAGGCCCGGTTCCTCGCCGTCCCAGGCGCAATAAATGATGGTGCGCTTGGGATTCCAGCCCTGTCTATGCAGCTGGCCAAGCATTCGCGCTTCTTCGAGCGCCGCGACCATGCCGGAGACCGGATCCTCTGCCCCATTCACCCAGGCGTCGTGATGATTCCCCCGCAAGACCCACTGATCGGGAAAATTGCTGCCGCGCATTTCTGCGATGACATCGTTCACCGGTTTCAAGTCCCAGTTCGACGAAATCTTCAGATGTACCTTCGCCGGCCCCGGTCCGATCTTGTAAGTGATCGGCAAGCTTCCGCGCCAGCTTAGCCCCGCAACCTGGCCTCCGAGCGCCGAGAGGAGGGGGAGAGCGTCACCGTAGGAAATGGGAAGCACGGGGATTCTAGTGATCGTTTTCGCATCTTTGATAGGCAGACGCTTGGCATCTGCCGTGGCGCCAATCCCCGGAGTCAAGGGGTCACCGGGATAGTCGGTATCCATGACACTTCCGCGTTGGACGCCGAGTTTAGGCCGCCAGCCGCCTTCGGGAAAATCAACGCCTTTGAAATACCCGTCTTGATTAGGATCGGAATAGATGATGCAGCCGATGGCGCCATGCTCGGCGGCTACTTTCGGCTTTATCCCACGCCAGCCCTCGCCGTAACGTGCTATGACAATCCTGCCCTTTACAGAAACTCCGAGACGCTCGAGCTGCTCGTAATCCTCACGATTGCCGAAGTTCACGTATACCAGGGCAGCGGTAACATCACCATCCCTGGAGTACGCGTTGTAAGTGGGCAACTGCTCAGGGACCTGGTTACTCGTTGAATCAGCTGCCAGTGCCGGTTCCTGCAGCTTCGCCCGGAAGGGCGTCGGCGCAACCATCTCCAACACGCGTTCTTTCGGAGTGGGAAATAGAACTTGGAAAGTTTCGATGTGGGCATCGAATCCCCACTTTTCGAATTGCGCTAAGATCCATTCGGCGTTCTCTTTATCGTAAGCCGATCCCACGTGGTGAGGACGAGCGCTCAGGCGTCGCATTGATTCGCGCATCTTGTCAGGGGCAATGCCATCCTGAAATTTCTTTTCCCAATCGCGCTCGGCCGCTGCCGCCTGCTGAGGCAAACCGGCTAAAGCTCCTGCAGAACTTGATGGTTGTGGATTTGATTGAGCCGGACCGGGTTGGACGAGAGCAAAGACGAGAACAGTACAAACCAGACAGCTTATTCTATTCAAGATTCCTCCCGGCTGTTCACCATTAAGAACTTGGGGCTTTGCGGAGAGGGAATTATAAGGCCAGCCCGTTTCTCGAGGCTACGCTCTGCCCAGGTTTCCAGTGGTGAAGAGTTTTTCCGGCAGGTCGATTCATCCTCGGGTCTTAGCTCAGACCCGTGCGGTGCTGGCGGCATCTGGCAGGCGATCAGCGCATGGAAAACCAGCACCTGAAGAGATCAGAGCCTAGGGAAATTCGGCGGATATCTAAGGGGATCGTTGAATTTGGGCGTAAGAAATGTGGAATTAGCTGTCGCTGCGATATTTACTTGCTCTCGGACCAGCCAGCTGGGGCTTGGGCGAATCCGACGTCATAGTTCGGTTTAACCAAGCAAGATCACATCATGACGGCTGCGAGCAGCTGTTGACGACTAACATACACCGCACTTTCGACTTAGATTAGTTTTACTCAGTAGGGCTAAGTTAAGGAGTTCAATCTGCGACTACTTTACTCGGTTCCATAATCCGGACACATGCCTGGGCGATAGCCCAGTCTTCCTGTGCGCGGATGACCAAGACTCGCACCTTCGAGTCAGCTGCCGAGATCTCCACATCTGTCCGGGATTGCGAGTTCTTTTCCGGATCAACCTCGATTCCCATGAAGCCCAAGTTGGTGCAGGCGGCCAAACGCACCCGCCACGAGTTTTCGCCGATCCCGGCTGTAAATAGGAGAACATCGATGCCGGAAAGAACCGAAGCCATGGCGGCAATCCCCGCCTGCAAGCGGTGCACAAACATGTCGAAGGCAAGCTGGGCGCGCTCGTTTCGATTGCTCATGGCTGTTTCAATTTCCCGCATGTCGGCAGAGATGCCGGAGATTCCCAGCAGGCCCGAACGCCGGTTCAAGATCCAGTCCAGATCTGCTCCGCTGATTGACCTCTCCCGCACCAAGTAGGTGAGGATGCCGGGATCGATCGAGCCCGAACGAGTGCCCATCATCAGCCCCTCGAGCGGAGTAAAACCCATGGTGGTATCCACGCTTTTGCCGCCGCGAATGGCAGCCAGGGAGCAGCCATTTCCCAAATGACAGCTGACAATCCTCAATGACTCAAGTGGTCTCCCGACGAGTTGGGCAGCACGATGGGAGCAGTATTGATGGTTGATTCCGTGGAATCCGTATCGGCGAATTCCATCGTCGAACCACTCGTAGGGTCCGGGATACTGCGCGGCAGGACGCGGCAGTGTGCCATGAAAACCGGTGTCAAAGACGGCAACCTGAGGAATTCCGGGGAGGAGTTGCTCGACGATCGTGATGCCTTCCAATTCGGAGCGGCTGTGTAGCGGAGCAAACGGCGCCACGGAGGCAATCGTAGATTTCACCTCCGGTGTAACCCGGACCGGATCTTTTAGGTGAGGGCCACCGTGGACCACGCGATGACCAACCACGTCTATTTCATCGCGGCCTCCTAAGACACGCGCTTCCCCATTCCACAGTGTCTCCAGCATACGTTCCATCGCGGCTCGACGATCACCTTCACCTATGTTGGCCGTGTCGCGGAGGTTGGTCCCGGTCGAGGTGCGGATCTCAAGTTCAACTGCCGGACCGCCCCATTCAATCTTCGCTTCCCACAGCGGAGTAGCCGGCCCGGCTGAGGCAGTGCCGTCCATTTTGAACAGTGCGCTTTTTTGGCTGCTGGAGCCGGAATTGAGGACCAGGGCTTTCATGGGCTAGTATGGCCACCTCCAGTCGCGAATTTCCGGCATATCCTCGCCGTGGTCACGAATGTACTGTTTGTGCTCGACCAGGCGATTCCGGAGCCACTGCTTAAAGTGCGCGCCTCCGCGTTGCAGACGGGGAACACGATCAACCACGTCGCCAGCCAAGTGGAAGCGGTCAAGGTCGTTCAAGACGGTCATATCGAATGGCGTGGTCGTCGTCCCCTCCTCTTTATAGCCGCGCACATGGAAATTGTCGTGGTTGTGCCGCCGATAGGTGAGCCGGTGGATGAGCCAGGGATAGCCGTGGTAGGCGAAAATGACCGGCCTATCCAGGGTGAACATCGAATCGAAGTCGGCGTCGGAAAGGCCGTGCGGGTGTTCGGTCGATGGCTCGATGGTCATCAGGTCAACGACGTTGATCACGCGAACCTTGATATCGGGAAAATGCTGGCGAAGCAGATTAACGGCTGCCAGAGTCTCCAGAGTGGGAATGTCTCCGGCACAAGCCATCACGACGTCGGGTTCGGTCCCGATATCTGTGCTGGCCCAATCCCAGATACCAATGCCGTTGGTGCAATGCTCAATGGCTCGCTCCATATCGAGCCATTGCAGGGCCGGCTGCTTACCGGCCACGATGACGTTCACATAGTGACGGCTGCGCAGGCAATGATCGGTCACCGAGAGCAGGGTATTGGCATCGGGCGGCAAATAGACACGAACAATGTCCGCCTTTTTGTTCACCACGTGGTCAATGAATCCTGGGTCCTGGTGCGTGAATCCGTTGTGGTCCTGACGCCATACGTGTGAGGTTAACAGGTAGTTTAACGATGCAATGGGACGACGCCACTCAATACCGCGGGTTACTTTCAGCCATTTCGCATGTTGATTGAACATCGAGTCCACGATGTGGATGAAGGCTTCGTAGCAGGAGAAAAAACCGTGACGTCCTGTGAGCAGGTAGCCTTCGAGCAGCCCCTGGCACATATGTTCGCTGAGCACCTCGATGACCCGGCCGTCGGGGGAGAGATTTTCATCCACCGGAAGAAGGGGCTCCATCCATCGTTTGGGTGTGGCTTCGTAGATTTTTTCCAGGCGGTTAGAAGCGGTCTCGTCTGGACCAACCACCAGGAAATTCTTAGCTGCCGCATTCAAATTCATTACATCGCGCAGCAGGGCGCCCATCACCCGAGTTGCTTCCGCATATTGGGTGCCGGGTCGTTCGACCGGCACGGCGTACTGGCGAAAGTCGGGCATGATCAACTCCTCGAGCAGGATGCCGCCGTTGGCATGCGGATTCGCACCCATTCTGCGATTGCCCTGAGGAGCTAATTCGGCTAATTCCGGAATGAGTCTGCCCTTTCCGTCAAAAAGTTCCTCCGGGTGGTAGCTCTTCATCCAGTTTTCAAGAATTTTGATGTGCTCTGGCTTCAGTCCGAGGTCAGCGACCGGCACCTGGTGCGCTCGCCAGGTACCTTCCACCGGCTTACCGTCCACTTCTTTCGGTCCCGTCCAGCCTTTAGGGCTGCGCAGAACAATCATTGGCCACATGGGACGGAGGCCATGACGGTTGCGCCGGGCACCATCTTGAATGCCGTGAATTTCGCCGATGACGGCATCGAGTATGCCAGCCATGGCCTGGTGCATTTGTTCAGGCTGATTCCCTTCGATGAAATATGGCCTCCACCCGTAACCGGTAAACAGACTGGTTAGCTCTGCGTCGCTCATGCGTGCCAGCAGCGTGGGGTTGGCGATCTTGTAGCCATTCAGGTGAAGAATCGGAAGAACGGCGCCATCCCGGGTAGGATTGATGAACTTATTAATTTGCCAACTGGTGGCCAGCGGCCCGGTTTCTGCTTCGCCATCCCCGACTACGCAGCAGGCCAGCAGATCAGGGTTATCGAAGATCGCTCCGCAGGCGTGTACCAGCGAATAGCCTAGTTCCCCGCCTTCGTGAATGGAGCCGGGAGTCTCGGGGGCGGCGTGGCTGGGAATGCCCCCGGGAAACGAGAACTGTTTGAACAGCTTCCGCATTCCCTCCTCATCCTGGGTGATATTGGGATAAAACTCGCTATAGGTGCCCTCCAGGTAGGTATTGGCCACCACTCCCGGCCCGCCGTGACCAGGACCGGCGATGTAGATGACGTTGAGTCCGTATTTTTTGATCAGCCGGTTGAAATGCGCGTAGATGAAGTTCAGACCCGGCGTGGTGCCCCAATGGCCGAGGAGGCGCGGCTTGATGTGCTCCAGTTTCAGGGGCTCGTGTAAGAGCGGGTTGGCATACAAATAGATTTGCCCAACCGACAAATAGTTGGCGGCACGCCAATACGCGTCCAGCTTGCGCAAATCTTCTCGGGAAAGGGGAGAGTGGGAAACAGAAACGCCCGAAACAGTACCAACTTCCGTGCTCATGATTTCTCGTGTCCTTTCGGACGATCATCAGGTGATGACGCCAAAGATTGCTTTTCTAATGATGAGTCTATCCAGTCATCTGGTGCAATTTGCATATTTGCATAAATGAGAAATTGCAACCATCACGATATTTCCACAGCACCCCCTCCAACCGGCTGAAGACGAGTACCAGCCGCCGCACCGGCCCGGGGTGAATTCGGCTGCCGCTACAGCAACTCCCTGACTGCTGTCGACGAAACGGTACATCTAAGGGAGACCGGGTGCGCTGCTGAGGGAATGGCACCATAGCTCTTGAGTTCACTAGAATATTAAGAGAGGGAGGTTTGTATGACGGAAAAGCTGGCGTGGTTCTTAGCGGGCATTGGATGCGGCGCACTGGCAGGGATCTTGTACGCTCCGCATTCAGGTGATGAGACGCGCCAAACTCTAGGCGCCAAGGCGAAAGAAGGGTGTCAATATATCGAAGACCGCACGCACCACATACGAGAACGGGCCGGGCAGTGGGCCGATCGTGGCCGCGACGTAGTCAACCAGCAGAAAGAAAATTTGCGGGGTGCGGTGGAAACAGGCCGTCAGGCCTACCGCGAGGCCACAACTCGCCAGCTCGGTACCGACTTTTAGTTTGAGCCAATGGTAACTCCAGCCAAGCTAGTGCATGGGTAAAGGCCGTCGGTGAGCGCGGCCTTTTGCCTCCTCCAGCGCAAGAGAGAACATACAACTCCAATTCGGGACTACGAATCACAAGCCCAGCCAGCTCCACTCGGTTTCGCCAATGGCAATGATGCCTTCTTTCGCTCTTTGCGTCTGACTTGTTCAAGCGAGCGTGCACGCATGCAGATTGAATCCGATCCGAAAAACGACCTATGGGCTTTCCGCGAGGGCCGGAAGAGCGTTTCCGGACCGACACTGTTTCGCCAGCTGGTAGGAGCTGTGAATGACTTATGCGCGCATCCCACCGACAATAGTCTTGCCATCTCCGCGCTTATGCGTGCCGGAGAATTCGAATCTGCGCTAGCGGATGCAAATTGCCTGGCAAAAACTCCGGCACAGCAACTTACCAATGCTTTGGCCAGCACGTTTTTGGGCGAGACCACGGCGCTCGGTGGCGTTGGCGACCTCGTGAACCGAATCAGCCAGCTCGAATTGCCGGATCTAGTCAGCGTCTCTCCACCGGAAGGATTCGCCTATTACGCGCTGCACCCACGTGACTACGCGAAAATCGTCGAGCGAGCGGCCACAGAAAATGATTCCGTTCTGGTGGTTGGAATCCGCAGCATAGGCACCACGCTGAGCGCAATCGTTCGCGCTGCCCTGCGACAGAGAGGCACGACGTCGGAGAGGATGACCGTTCGTCCGACTGGCCACCCTTACGATCGAGTGGCAGACTTCAGCCCTGAGCAAGTGCAAAATATTCGCGAGTGGAATGCCCGCGCGGCCGATGTGCTGGTCGTGGACGAGGGTCCGGGCAGAAGCGGATCTTCCTTCCTGTCGGTAGCCGAGGCGCTGACACGCGCCGGCGTGCCGGAGGGCCAGATTACTTTGCTGGGCAGCCGGCAAGCGGATGGGAGTCAGTTGTGCGCGCAAAATGGGCATGCCCGCTGGAACAGGTTTCGGTTCATTTGGCCGGTGCCGTCGGCCTACACCCGATTCAGCGATCACATTTACCTTGCCGGCGGGAGGTGGCGGGAGGTGCTGTTCCAGGATCAATCACCATGGCCGGCCTGCTGGCCGCAAATGGAACGTTTGAAATTTCTCTCGCCCGATCGGCGATCGCTATTCAAGTTCGAAGGTTTTGGATATCTGGGATCGGAGATTCTGTCGCGCGCGGAGGTGCTTGCCGAGAAGGGATTCGGTTGCGCTGCCGAGAGTGCGGGCGATGGCATGATCTGCTACCCGATCATACGGGGCCGTTCCCTGCGTGGGGATGATGTCTCCACAGACTTGCTCGAACACCTGGCCCGTTATTGTGCATTTCGCGCTGCCGAACTCCGCCCGGTGAATCCTCCCGCGAGCCAACTGCCGGCAATGCTTCGGTTCAACGCGTTGCATGAGTTCGGCATGGAAATCGATGGGGAAATGGATGAGTTATCGACGGGCGCGCCAATCCTGACCGATGGACGCATGCAACCTCACGAATGGATTCGTGGAACTGACGGGCGGATTGTCAAACTTGACCCGTACGCGCACGGCGACGACCACTTCTTTCCGGGACCGACGGACATTGCCTGGGATCTGGCCGGCGCGATCGTCGAGTGGAGCTTAGATGACGACGCCGCTGAATTTTTTCTGTCCGAGTTTCGGCGAATCAGTGGACTTGATCGCGGCAAGGCCATTGGCCTCTATAGCCTCGCCTATACCGTCTTCCGCGTTGCTTATTGGAAGATGGCGCTTTCGACGGTAGCCTCCTCACCTGAGGAGCAGCGGGTCCTGAGCGCGTACGAAAATTATCGCGTGCTGGCGCAACGGCAGCTTCGGAGCATGAAAGCCAGAAGTGCTCGGATCGATTCCCTAACCACTTGTCAATCAGCCGACCTTCCCGTCGAACCCGGCACAGCCGCTTAGCTCATCTAGCGCCGCCAGCGGTCGGGTTCCCCGCCCTTTACGAAGCGGAAATTCAAGTT
>JBPYDQ010000652.1:0-22598 GCA_051986135.1 Terriglobales bacterium
CCTTCCGGCGGGAGGTTCCCGCCCTCAACAAACTCTACGAGCAATACGGCAGTCGGGTGGCTTTCCTGGCGGTATATATCGTAGAAGCTCATCCTAGCGACGTATGGCAGATGGAAAGCAACATCCGGGATAAGGTTGTCTTTGCCAGCCCCCGCAATGAAGAGGAGCGCGCCCTGGTTGCCGGCGCTTGCGTGCGCAAGCTGGGCGTCAAATTTCCAGCAGTTCTCGACCAATTCGACAACACTACGGAGAGGGCTTACACCGGCTGGCCAGATCGCATTTACCTGATTGACGGAAAGGGTCGCGTGGCCTACAAAAGCAAGCCTGGTCCTTTTGGCTTCAAACCGCAAGAATTGAGTAAAGCATTAGCTCTCCTGCAATAACAGTCGATGCGAGCTATTGCTCAATTGTAAGTTGTCGAACACGATGGCATCTTATCCTTATGACTTCATGAGTTTGCTAACAGCTACTCTGCTCGTCGAATACTCCCGCGGCACTTTCGAGAAGAATAACCGAGGAAGTCGGATTAGCATGAATCGTTTGGTTGCGTGCGTGGCTTTGATGTTTTTCCACACGCCAAACGCCCAGACTCCCTAGTCACAACCCCAGCAAGAGCGAGCCCCCAATTCTTTGGCACCGGCCGCATTATCCGGCCGGGCGCGACAGTCAAGGTCATCTTTGAGGGCCCAATCGTGACCACCATGGCTGACTGGGAACACGCACTCGCCATGTGAAGCTCGAGGCTGCTTAAATAGAACTGGATCCAAATCGTATTCAACCCAGGGGCCGCCTCCTGTGGAACCACGCCTCACTTAGGCTTCAGTTTGTCTTCCACATAGAGCGAGAGCTCGACCATACGCTCCGCCAATTGTTCGGCTGGCACTCCTGCAAAGTTCTTAAGAACCAACTCTTTGACGTAGAGCCGCACGAGGTACCGTAACTGCACCGCGCGGCTGCGTGTGGCGAAGACAAAATCGCGATGCCCGTTGTTTACGACTATCAGGTTCCGCTCAGCATCGAATCGCGAGCGCCAGAGTTCCCCGGCAGCCCGTTCAAACGTGTAGCCTGGTAAGCCGCGGGCATTGACGACCGCCTGGTCCATAGCCGCATCCAGGCTGTCGGTGATCGTGATCAGTGCCTCTGCACTCGAGCGCACGTCGTGCTGCGAAACGGCAACGGACAAACGCACGAGACCGGGCGACGGCGGGGCCTGGAAGCTCACTTCTTGACTGGAGGTGGACGAGAGCGCGCCACTCCCTTCGACGATCTCCCAGGTAAATATTAAATGTTGCTCGACTCGCCTACGCGAGCGATCCCGGGGCAGCGCGCGAAAGAGGCGGCTTTGGTTCACTCTCAATGTGCTCGCCGAAGGCGAAATCACAACCGAGTACAGAGGCCCCGCATATTCGAAGAAATGGCGCTGGGCCGAGTCTCCTCCATCTGGTTCCGGGCCAACGGGCACGGCCTCCTCCTCACCCGAGGAGTCCAGGAGTCGCTCCGGCGGCTCGCTAGCGCCAGCCGCTTGTGGCGAGCGTGACCGGATATCAAACCAGTCGTATTCCTCGCGCGGCAAGATCAGCATGGCCTCACGAAACGCACGCTGGATGGCACGCAGGGACTCCCGGTTCGCCTGCTCTTCCTCTGCCCGACGCTGTGCGTCGATGAGGCCGTTCAGGTGGGCGGCGAGGGGCTCCAGAGCTTCCGCAAATGCCCCATAGCGCTCATCGTGGACGATCCCGGAGCGCGTGCTGGGTGTGAGGTTAAGGTAGGGCACGTCGATCAGGCCCTGCAAGTAACGAGAGGTCCACGGCGCGCGCTCCAAACCGGGCAGTGTTCCAATATCCTCGATCACCCGCGTGCCACCTCGGGTAAGGGCGACCCGGCAGTTCTCGGCCGGTTCCGTGAGATATAGTTCGGCATACGCTTCCCCGAATGACGAGCGAACCGCCGGTAGTTGATGGAGCAAGCGGCCTTCGAACTGCCGCGGCTCAACTTGGTACTGCTTGCGCGCAAGTTTATCGATTACCGTGACACGAACCTGGGTAGTACGGATCCGGTCGCGCAGCTCCGAGGCCAGATACCACTGGATCTTCTCGCCACTCAAGCTGCGGATGCCGTCGAGCAGGGGACTGATCTTAAGCTCGGTGCCCGGCTCGACAAAGAGCACGCGTCGCGGATTCACGGTGTAGCGCGGATCACCTTTGCTCATAACCATCTGATAGATTCGTTTATCTGCACCGCTGGAAGTCATCGTGAGCGTGTCGCCTACCGTCCAAAAGCTCAACAGACCGATGCCAAATTCCCCCTGTAAACCCCTTGCAGCGTCGTCTGCTTTCAGGCGTCGCTTGATCGAGTCGCAGATATGCGTCGCGACATACTTGAAGTCAGGTAACCCGTCCGCATCGCGGGGGACGCCGTCGCCATCGTCCTTCACCGTCAGATAGTGTTTGCCGTGCTCGCGACCACGCGTGATGACAATGGTCTTGGCGTGTGCATCGATGCTGTTCTCGACGAACTCAGCAATGGCCTTGAGTGGATTGCTCTGCGAGAGTGCGATGATGCGGATGGCATTCCAATCATCGCCGATCCGTAATTTACCGCTCTCTAATTCTTTCGACTTGGCTGCAGTCGTTTTCGCCACGGTGACTAGGAATTCGACTCGTTGATTCTACGACCGGAAAGACTTGTCCCAGCCCGCCATCGGACACCAACCATACCAAAGCCCACAGTCCGGCAAAGCTGGCGCTCGATAATACACCCTTAATCCGGTGGATTGCTTAGAGCGGTTGTTGAGTCTGGTCGTACGGGGGCGCGAGCTGGAGCAAGGGCGAACCCGCGCTTTTGGTGTGGAGGACATAGTTCTACAACTTCGCTCGAACCATCTCATCGAGAAATGGCGCGCCAAAATCTCATCGCTCCGTTCTTCCTCATTAGAAGCTTTCGCCTGCCGGGCCGTTCGATCGCAAGATGATTCTCTACAACTGTAACGAGCTCTACTCGATACTGTTCGACTGGGTTACGGCGTCAGGACCGAATCGGGAGCATTATTCGCTCTCAGGTGCCGAAAAAGGGCGGAATTACGATTTCTTACCGACAAGCCTACTTGGCGTAAACCACTTTAAGACAGCAGTCAAAACGTGGAATCGCCGGTTGTCAACAGTTAGGATTCGAACGAGCGTCGCTTTCAAGGTTTTTGTCGCTGGTAAACCCAAATCGTGACGGCAAAAGCAGGATTTGGGTCTCTAGACGCTTGGGCCCGAGCCCCATGGGCGATGTTGACCGGAACCTGATGCGGGATTTCGAGCTGTGCCTCTCCCTCGGAAGCGGCGCGAAAACGGTAAACCTGTGTCGGACCAGCAGGAATCTGATCCTTAGGGAAAGCGACACTCTCGAATCGGACTGCCGGAGAAGATATCTGCGGAGAACGGTATTGCCCCGGACCGACGGTTCTGAGGGTTATCTCTATGGGTTGACCCACTGTGGCGGACACGTGTTGCCCGGTGTTCGTACCATTGAGGTATAGCACATGTTGCGTAACACTCGACGGGGAAGCAGTCTTTTGAGGGTTGGCATTTCCGCGAGAGACCCAAAGTATACCTAGGACGAGCAACAAGAATGCTAATCGCTGCCCTCGTGCGACGGCCTCTCCGAGGTACTTCCACCCTTCGCGAACAGCTCGGTCGAACACGGCACCGATCTTCTGCATCATCCCCAACCGCATGTCGAATTGTCGAATGCTGATTATCACACCTGCTCCATTTGCATTCTCCTAATGTCATGTTTTGCTACAGGCAGTCGATGGACAGAGCAGCGGGGTCGAAGAAAATCCCCGTCCTGTCTCAAAAAGAGGCCAGGACGGGGCATTCCCGTCGGAGATTAGGCTGCTTTCGCTCCTTGGGCACGCATTTGCTTCATGAACTCGCGCATGGCTGCGATGTGGCCCGGCGATCGGGCTTCCATCCATTTCTCATAACGCTGCGCAGCTTTTTCCAAGTTCGCGCAGAACGTCTTGGCAACCAAACGCTCTCGGAATGATGGAACAACCGGCTTGACCAACTCCCAGACACCGAAAAACTCTCCGCTAGTTTCGAAGAACAGGTCCTCATGTAGCAGATCGTGGTTGAGCAAGGCGCAGGCTTGTTCCCAATAACTTATGACCATACTTGCGAAGGCCCCTGTTTCCGACCCCATCGGAGCAATCCGCATGGCGTCATCAATAGTTGTCACCTGATAATTCTTAAAGAACCAGTCACGCGCTTGGCGCAACTTGGCCTCGCGCCGTTGATCGTAAACTTGAAGATGTAGTTGCGCTTGTTCGAACGATGGTTTCGTACTCATTCCTACATATCTCCTTTTGAGTGTTGTTGTTTCGAGTTTATGAATTGGCACCGGAGCGCTTGTCGCCAAGGCTAGTCAATGCAAACCTAGGGACAGCTCCCTGTATATAGACGATGAGGCCCGTTCAAAATCGACATTCCTTCCGAGAAAAAACTGTGAAAAAGGCAATGATCCCAGAGTCTCACTTCCATCGCCTAGGATAGAACGCTTTTCGCCCACATATCTTGCATGTACACGCTCGAGCACCGGCCCAAGTAGTCTGTGCTTCCCGGGGAGGCAGTTTCTAATGACTCCCCGATCGTGATCATCACCGACTCGGTTGCTTCACCGTTCACACGGATACCTACCAAGCAGAGGAAACGCCTGCTGGCTGCCTTCGGACGTGTTCTGCGGGCTGAACTGGACTGAATTGCCGCCCGGCGACCTCGACTCCCACAACTTCGCCATTCTCGTCGCGGGTGACTTCGTGCTATCCCGTTGAAGGCTCCGCTGGTGTTGATGTACTCGTCTTAGTCGCCTGGCAGAAGGCGGAAATCTTTCTTCACCGCGGCCGACGATCCCGTTTGCCCGCGCTTTGTCAAAATGGCAGCGGTTCCGTCTCTTTCGATCAAGCCGAGAGTAACGAGACGACAGCGAATTGTCGTTCGTAGATGATCAGCAGCTCAGCGAATTGGCCGTTTTGCGGACCCGCCATGACCGACAGCTTCATGCAAGAAGTTTGCAATTGCAGAGGCCATGATCGAAATGGCGATCATGGTCGCAAGTTCAGGCGCACCTCGCATCCTTTCGGGTGCAATTCTCGGCAATGGTGGTTTTTCCGCTATACGTGAAATGGTTGAGCTGGAGGGTCAACTCTATACCGCACTAAGCTAGGGGACTCTCGCAGAATGCCCGGCGTGTTGGCCGCCAGCGTAGTTTCATCGGGAAATTCGGGTTTGTCGTCGCCATCTCCTAGACTGGGATCCTGCCAACAATGGCCTATCCAGGCAACGAATTCGGTTTCTGGTCGAGCAGTCCGCGCAACCGGGCGTAGCCACTTCGGCTTATTGGAAGTTGTATCCCCGTGGTTAGAACGACAACGTAACTATCTTTGCTGTAGGGCTCGATCTTTGTGACCTTCTCCAGATTAACGATGTAGGAACGGTGAATGCGAACAAATTGGGCCGGATCAAGGAGTGTCTCTAGGTTTGAAATCGTTTGCTGCTTGAGGTGCGTCTTCCCTTCCGTACACAACCCGATGTAATCATCTTGAGCTTCCGCATAATCGAGCTTCGCGACCGGAATAATGTGTACACGCGTTCCATCTCTGACCACAATGCGTTCAGCGTGTCGCGCGGGAGGGCGCGCGCTCGATGAAAGCTCCGCTGCAGGTGGAAGCCTTTTGCCCAAACGCTGCTTAACCCGCTGCAATGCAGCTTCGAAACGCTGCACTCCGAAAGGCTTCAGCAGATAGTCCACCGCATGGATATCGAAAGCCCGAATGGCGTATTCGTCGTACGCAGTCACAAATACGATCGCCATCTCGGTTCCAATCAATTCGAGAACCTCAAAGCCGTCCAGCTTCGGCATCTGGATATCGAGAAAGAGAAGATCAGGCTTCAGTTCAGTGACTGCTTTGACTGCTTCGAATCCGTTAGCACACTCTGCTGCAATCTCAATATCTCGATGAGCAGAGAGGCACTCGTGCAGCATCTGCCGGGCGAGTTCTTCGTCATCGACAATAACCGCGCGAAGTCTCTTCTCATGCTCGTTATTCATGTCGCCGCCCCATTCTCCTGCGCCGGGAAACGCAGCTTCACAGAAAAGCGGCCGCCGTTCGCACCAACCACGACGCTGGCGTCTCTGCCGTAACGCGCATTCAGGCGATTGCGGATGTTTTCGAGTCCCAAGCCGGTTTTCAGAGAGGATGGCGTATCGGGGTCAAAGCTGTTTTCTACCACAATAGAAAGGGCCTCATCGGTGCGTTGGGCTGCCAGCCGGATTACACCTCCTTCGGGCAAATTCGCGATGCCGTGGCGGATCGCGTTCTCCACCAGGGGTTGCAGCAACAACGGCGGCAAGGGAAAGCCCGTGGTTCGTTGGTCCACCTCTTCTTCCATGTGGACGCGGGCGCCAAAACGAACCTTCTCAATTGCCAGGTAGCCGCGCACCAAGTCCAGTTCCTCTTCTAGAGTGATGGTTTCTTTGCCTCCCAGACGAAGCGTGGTTCGCAGGAAATCCGCCAAAAGGATGCACATCTCGCGCGCTTTGCCGGCATCTGCGCTAGTCAGCGCACTAATCGAGTGCAGACAGTTAAACATAAAATGAGGATTGACCTGCGCTCGCAAGGCCTTCAATTCGGCGTCTCGCGCCAGGATACGCGCCTCAAGCGCCCGTTCCTGAGCTTCGCGGGCGTTCTGTTCAGCCAACAACACGTAGTGGAATGTCACTGACAGTACGTACAGTAGAACCCCGGTCGCCCAGAGCAGAGAAAGGTACTTTGCTGTTTCCAGACGCCGATCGAGTCCGACGAAACCCGCATGATGTGCGAGCGCGATAGCCAAAGCTTTTGCCAGCGACCCCCACAGAACGCTAAGCAGGGCAGCAACCGTCAGATGCGTGAGCACTAAACGAAGGAAGGTTGATTTCTCCAGGGGCGTGGCTCGACAGGGATACCAAGCGGCTAGGCAAACAAACGCGTATACCAAGCAAAGGGGAACGGTAAGTACGATGGCTTCCTGCCAGCTTAGCCCGTCAGATCCGGCAAAGGAATGCACCAGCATTCCTGCTATTGGAATCCAGGCCAGGAGATACAACGCCAGACTCCGTGGCCGGCTGAGTATGGGATGCATCGCTTTCCCTCAGTTCCTTACTTCCACGCCGCCCATAATAGCAACACCCTTCACTATCAAGGCTTTCGTGGGTTGGGGACCTTCGCGAGCTTTCAGACTGTGTCCTCCCATGAATGACGCGACCCGCATCGAGACTGCCCAGGTCTCCGGCACACGGATGACACCCCCGCCCATCAGGCAATTCACAGTGATCGTTGCCTCGCTGGTCTCGATGTCTGCGTCCCTGAGATCGACGTCAAAACCGCCCATGAATGCCATCAGATCGCCACCCCGGAAGTTCTTTGAGCGTATGCGGTATTCTCCGCCGCCTAATACGGAGATGAGGTTGAGGTGGGGAGAGAGAACGTCCCCGGTTTCCGATGGCTTCTGGTAAGCGCGCCAAATCAGGATAAAACCCGCGGCGATTACGAATACCGGCCAGGTTTTGTCGAGATGAATATTTACATATCCCAGGTGGGCGAGTTCAAATGCCGCGCCCACGGCCATCAGCAAAACACCAAAAAGACGCCCAGTTACATCGCGCGCCTGTATCAGTCTGAGGAGACCGAAAAACCCAAAGACCAAGGCCCAGAAGTCAAATGAAATGATGCCCATCTGGTCGAGTAGCAACAGCACTCCGACTACGATCAGCGCACCGCCGTTTAGCACTGCCGGGTTGAGCCGGTTGTCTTGGTCACGCATCGCGACCCTCTCGCGGCGGTTGGTTGCCCGTGGGCCCAGTCACTGCAGCGGCCCGTATCAGACTGGCTCCAACACCTACCAGTAAGGCTGGAGCAGAATGCAGAATTCGGAAGACGCTAAGTTGATCAAATAAAAACAACGTACCTGCCACGGCCAGGGCGGCCGCGAGGATAAGTGACTCATAACGATCAGGCTGATTTTGGCGTGCCATGGCCATTTCCTCTGCTCGGATTTGCTTTTTCTAAGCCAAGGCTAAGCGCCTTCCATCCGACTGTCTCGTGCTTTTCGGTGAACGGCAGTTACTTACCGGCGGATTGCGGTCTTGCCAGCCGACAAGCAACACCAAACACAGTACGCTGAGGCCATCACCGAGAACACGCCCGTGTACCGGCAAACCCGATCGGGAGCGCCCCACATTATTTCCGACCCAAATTGTATTATCTCGAAGCAGAAAGGCCTTTTCCTGTTAGTCGCATTGCTGGCTCGCGGTTGTCAAATTAGAGAGCCGATGCACACGCTGAGTAATCAAAATCTAGGGAGCTTTCAGGTTCACGAATGACCAGAGTCGGCTCACGCACGTCGGCCATCATCTTGGCCGCTGGTAGTTCAACCCGCATGGGGACGTCCAAGCAATTGCTTCCTCTGGACGGTCGCCCGCTACTGCAGCATGTCTTGGACAACGTTCGTGCTTCCGAGGTAAGGGAAATCATCGTTGTCCTGGGCGCGTCGGCGGAGGTGATCCGAGGGGAGATCGACGCACACAACGCGCGGGTGGTCATAAACGAAAACTACCGGGAGGGCATGGGAACATCCTTGAAGACAGGCATCTCCGCCGTGAATGCTGAGGCCGAGGCGGCACTCATCATTCTGGCGGATCAGCCCCTCGTTCGGCCCGAAACCATAAACCGGCTGATCTCCGAACATGTGCGATCGAAGGCACAGATCGTGATTCCCCTATACCGGGGCTTTCGTGGCAACCCTGTGCTGCTCGATCGCGCAGTCTTTCCCGAGGTCATGGCGCTGAGCGGCGATATCGGCTGCCGGGCGGTCTTCGGGGATCACCTCGAGGGGATTGTGAAAGTCCCCGTTGATGACGTGGGAATTCTGCTAGATGTTGATCGGAAGAGCGATTTCGAGGCGTTGCGCTCGGCCGGCAGTCACGCTGAGAGAGAGAAGGCGCTCGTTGAGAGGGCCGAGCTTCAAGCGAGACAAGCTCCGGCCCCAGCGGAGGCACAGCATGAACTGGTCATTGTGGGCCGGGACCGAGTGGCAGTTGCATTGGCGAAGTTGGCTCACGTGTTGGATTTCACCGTCACTATAGTCGACCCATTTGTCTCGATCGTCGAACGGCCGGATGCAGACCGCGTGCTTCACGCGCTCGACTTTACCCTGCTCGAGGGAAATTTCGATCGCCACGTCGTTGTCGCCAGCCGCGGGGCTTCGGACGAGGAAGCGATCGAACAGGCAATACGGGCGAACAGCGTCTATGTTGCACTGGTAGCGAACCGAAAACGGGGCGAGGACGTGATTCGTGCTCTCCGTATGAGGGGGATAACGGAAGAAAAACTGAACGATGTGCGTTTTCCAGCTGGCCTTCAAATCGGCGCCGACACCCCTGAAGAGATCGCTCTCAGCATCATGGCGGAAATTGTTTTTGAGCGGCAGAAGCGAAAGGCCGAAATACAGGCTCGCGGGCCGAAGGGGCTGCAGCCATAGCTACGGTAGCGTTCCCTCTGCCGAAGGCGCATCACACTGGGTGATGACTTTGTCAGAAGAGTAGCTCGCGCCTTCATCCGCGATAGCATCCTTCAGGTGCAAGGGTTGGCTTGTGCCTCCCCGGCGCAACGCCACGATCTGGCTCATGATGCTAAGAGCAATCTCCTCGGGGGTTGCAGCACCTAGGTCGAGGCCGGCGGGCGCGAAAATCCTGCTAAGTTTCTCCCGCGGGACTCTTTCGGCGGCGAGGTAGTCGAGTACCAGCTTTGCGCGATGCTGGCTGGCAATGAGGGCGATGTATGCCGCATCTCCCTGGAGAGCTTTTAGCAGCCAGTGGTGGTCGTTCTTGTGCTGCGTGGCGATCACAACGTAGGTGTTGGGGCCAATCGGCGTCTCGGTGAGGTCGAAATCTTCTCGAATCACTTCGTGCGCATGTGGGAATCTGGACCGATCAGCCCCGGGATCGTTGACAATAATACGAAAGCCGAGCAGATGGGCGAGCGCGGCCAGGGTCTCGGCGATACGGCCGTGGCCGGCGATGAGGAGAACGGGCTCGGGCATGACCGGCTCGATGTACACCTCCATTTTCCCACCACAGGGCATTCCCACGCCCAGGAGTTCCTCCGTCATGTCGAGCGCGACGATGAGCGGCTGCCCTAGTTTGAGGCATCGCAACGCCTCGCTGCGTACCGCACTTTCGGCGCACCCGCCGCCCACCCAGCCGAGGATCAACTTTCCCTCAGCGTTGATGATGGCTTTGGATCCGCGCCGGGCCGAGGAAGAGCCCTCTACGCGAAACACCGTCGCGACTGCGAAGGCTTTACCCTGGGATCGAAGCTCGGCCGCCTTGGCGTAGAAGTCCACGGGGAACCCCAGCGAGTATGATAGTTCTATCGCCGGCGACGGTTCAATCGGGATGGGGTTTTCGCCATGTCGGGCGAGCGAGCCCGAGTTCACTGTGCCGCACCAGGTAAGGTAAGGGGACTGGCGGATCCTTCTCGCTCGGCAATTGTGAAAAGTCCTGTGGAGAATGACACGGTAGTGATCACCCTGTCTATTGAACGAGGCCCCACTCGGGATGTGAGATTTAGTGTATGGGATGGGCCGCGGCGATTGCACGTTCGTCGATGGTGACAGAAATGGTCCTGGGTAAGTTCCTGGAGGAAGCCTCACCCATATCGAAGCAGGCGGTGGCCGACGCCCGCGTGGCATCCCGGAATCAATAATGAGGTGCAGCAATCTGGCTCCCGAAGCCATCCGGTTGGCGATGGAGGGCTGGAGGTCGCGGCGGAGGAAGGCGGTACGCAGCCTTTGTAGGCGGTAAAGAAACGATGGAAGAGTTCGCGGTGTGGTAACTTAGTCTGCTCGGTTTCTGTACTATCACTCCCGCCAGCTGCCTTAACGTAGAGGACCGTACTTGATACGAGGAAAAAGCGATGATCCCACCTGCTTTTGAGTACCTCAGACCTGCAACGATTCCTGAAGCTATCGCTCTGCTTCAGCAATATGGAGAGGACGCGAAAATTCTCAGCGGTGGACAGAGTCTCATCCCCATGATGAAGCTCCGGATTGCACGTCCCGCTTACCTGGTCGACATCAACCGCATCTTGGGACTCTCTTATGTTAGGGAGGAGGGAGGCTTTTTGAAAATCGGCGGCCTCACACGAGAAGCCGAGTTGGAAGCCTCTCCCCTGATCCGCTCGAAATATCCGATCCTGGTGGATACGACTCGTGTGATTGCTGATCCTCAGGTTCGCAACCTCGCGACTGTCGGCGGAAACCTGGCGCATGGTGATCCTGCCAACGATCATCCGGCT
Organism: Terriglobales bacterium; assembly: GCA_051986135.1. Taxonomy (GTDB): domain Bacteria; phylum Acidobacteriota; class Terriglobia; order Terriglobales; family Acidobacteriaceae; genus Gp1-AA122. Next base: position 11,384 of record JBPYDQ010000652.1, read on the forward strand.
ACCATGCTCGCCTTGGGCGCGCAAGTTGTGGCCACTGGTGCGCACGGCGAGAGAGTCATCCCGATCGAGGAGTTCTTCGTGTCGTTGTTCAGCACCGCGCTCGAGCAGGGCGAGATCTTGACAGAGATTCGAATCCCCCTGCCGCCGCCACGCAGTGGGGGAGCATACTTCAAGCTGGAGCGCAAGGTGGGAGATTTTGCTACGGCGGCAGTGGCGGCCGAGATAACGCTGGATAACACGGGGACAGTCGAACGAGCAGGCATTGGCTTGACCAATGTTGGCCCTACGCCCATCAAGGCGAAGAAGGCAGAGGACTTTTTGCGCGGAAAGAAACCAGATCCGCCGAATATCGAGCAAGCCTCGCGACTGGCCGCCGACCAGGCGCAACCCAGTTCGGACTTACGCGGTCCCGCCGAATACAAAAAGGGACTGGTGAAGGAATTGGCAAAGCGATCGTTGTCCCGTGCCGCCCAGAGAGCGGCCAAGTAGACTCCGGAAAATTAGCCCAGGAGCTGGCAATGGCGAAGAAGCAGTTGGTTAGGGTGAAGGTCAATGGCCGTGACCGGCAGGCCGAAGTCGAGCCGCGGCTTTTGCTGATCCACTTTGTTCGCGAGGTGCTGGAGCTGACCGGCAGCCACATCGGGTGCGACACAAGCCATTGCGGCGCCTGCACGGTGCTCGTCAACGGCAAAACCGTCAAATCCTGCACCATGTTCGCGGTGCAGGCCGATGGCGGCGAAATCCTGACAGTCGAGGGCCTGATCAAGGACGGCCAGCTGCATCCGTTGCAGGAAGGGTTCAAGGAAGAGCACGGCCTGCAATGCGGCTTCTGCACGCCCGGAATGCTGATGTCGTCCTACGCCCTCCTCTCAAACAATCCGAAGCCCAGCGAGGAGGACATTCGCAGGGGCATCTCCGGCAACCTGTGCCGGTGCACCGGGTATCAGAACATCGTGCGCGCCGTCGAATTCGCCTCAGCCAAGATGGCTCAGGGAGGGGCAAAGTGATCCACAAAACGTCTCCTGAAGTGGGTGGCATGGGTCATCCCATCAAGCGCAAAGAGGACCTGCGATTCATCCAAGGCAAAGGCAACTATGTGGACGACGTGCGCCTGCCCGGCATGGTCTATGGCCAACTGGTGCGCAGCCCGTACGCGCACGCCCGCCTTAAGAGCATCAACACCGAAAAGGCCAAGAAGCTGCCGGGAATCGTGGCCGTCATCACGGGAGAAGATCTGGCGAAGGCGAACCTGGCTTGGATGCCGACGCTCTCCTACGACAAGCAGATGGTGCTGGCGACCGGCAAGGTGCTGTTTCAGTCGCAGGAAGTGGCTTTCGTCGTGGCAGAAGATCGCTACACTGCCGCCGACGCCGCCGAACTGGTCGAAGTAGAATACGAAGAGTTGCCGGTTCTGGTCGACCCCAAAAAGGCTCTCGACCCCGATGCCCCCGTGCTGCGGGAAGACCGGGAACAGAAGAACAACCACATCTTCCACTGGGAAGTGGGTGACCGCAATCGTACCGAGCAGGTCTTTCAAAAGGCGCCGGTAAAGGCCGCCGTACACGCTTTCTTCCCGCGCTGCCATCCAGCGCCCCTCGAGACCTGCGGATGCGTAGCCGACTTCAATCGAGCAACCGGAAAATTGACCGTCCACATGACCTCGCAGGCGCCGCACGCGCACCGGACCGTGTTCGCGCTGGTGGGTGGGATCCCGGAACAGAACATCCGGGTCATCTCTCCGGATATTGGCGGCGGTTTCGGCAACAAAGTTCCGGTTTATCCCGGCTACGTGTGCGCGATCGTTGCTTCCCTCACGTTGGGCGTTCCGGTGAAGTGGATTGAGACGCGCTCGGAGAACCTGCAGTCAACCGGTTTTGCCCGCGACTACCACATGACCGCCGAGATTGCCGCTGATCGCGACGGCAAAATGCAGGCCCTGCGCGTGAAGACCCTCGCCGACCATGGTGCATTCAACGCTGCCGCCCAGCCGAGCAAGTTTCCCGCCGGGTTGTTCAGCATCTGCACCGGCTCTTACGACTATCCGACGGCCTTTTGCGAAGTGGACGGGGTATACACCAACAAGGCGCCGGGCGGCATTGCTTATCGGTGCTCCTTCCGCGTGACCGAGGCGGCTTACCTGATCGAGCGAGTTGTAGACGTGCTCGCGCTCGAATTAAAAATGGATCCGGCCGCGCTTCGCCTTAAAAACTTCATTCCTGCCTCAAAGTTCCCCTACAAGTCGTCGCTAGGTTGGACCTACGACAGCGGCAACTATGAAGCCGCGATGAAGCTTGCTCTCGACAAGATCGGCTACGCGCAACTCCGCAAAGAGCAGCAAGAGAAACGCAAGCAAGGCGAGCTGATGGGCATCGGCATCTCCAGCTTCACGGAAATTGTAGGGGCGGGACCGGCGCACACGTTCGACATCCTCGGCATCAAGATGTTCGACAGCTGCGAGATCCGCGTACACCCCACGGGCAAAGCCATCGCCCGCATGGGAACCAAAAGCCAGGGGCAGGGCCACGAGACAACGTATGCCCAGATCGTTGCCCAGGAACTGGGTATCCCCGCAGCCGACGTGAGCGTCGAGGAAGGTGACACGGACACCGCTCCCTACGGCTTGGGCACCTACGCCAGCCGAAGCACCCCAACCTCGGGGGCCGCCACCGCAGTCGCAGCCCGAAAGATTCGCGACAAAGCGAAAAAGATCGCAGCCTATCTGCTGGAGTGTAGTGAGAACGACCTGGAATGGGAGCCGGGCAAGTTGTTCGTGAAGGGTGCTCCCAGCAAAACCAAGACCATCCAGGAAATCGCCTTCGCGGCCTACACCAACATCCCACCCGGACTGGAAGCGGGCCTGGAAGCGGTCGACTATTACGATCCCCCCAATCTGACGTTCCCGTTTGGCACCTATGTCTGCGTGGTCGACATCGACCAGGGTACTGGGGAGGTGAAGGTCCGGCGATTTGTCGCAGTGGACGACTGCGGCAACATTATCAATCCCATGATCGTGGAGGGCCAGATTCACGGCGGCCTGACCGAGGGACTCGGCATCGCGTTTATGCAGCAGATCGACTACGACGAAAACGGCAACGTGCAGGGCGGCAGCTTCCAGGACTATCTGCTCCCGACGGCAGTGGAAACACCGCACTGGGAGACTGATAAAACCTGCACCCCCTCTCCGCATCATCCGTTCGGCGCCAAGGGAGTGGGAGAATCTCCCAACGTGGGCTCTCCGGCCGCGTTTGTGAACGCCGTCGTTGATGCGCTTTCTCATCTCGGGGTGAAACACATCGACATGCCTATCGCACCGTGGAAGGTGTGGAACATCCTGAAGGAAAAAGGAGTCACCAGCTAGAGCCATGGCGTTGAAGATTGAAAAGAACTTCCAAGTCGAGGAGCCTGTGGAGAAAGTTTGGGCGTTCCTGACGGATCCGCGCAAAGTCGCCACTTGCGTGCCCGGTGCGCGCATCACCGAACAGGTGGATGAAAAAACTTACCAGGGCACAATCAGCGTAAGAGTCGGTCCCAGTGTCACCGACTACCGCGGCGAAGTCGAAATTGTGCGTCTCGACGCACTCAACCATGAGATCGAACTCTTGGGGAAGGGTCAGGATGTGCGCGGCCGTGGCAGCGCTTCCATGAAGATGACTGGCAGGCTTCGCGCCATGCCCGATGGCGGCACCGAGGTTACCAGCGTCTCGGAATTGGCCGTGGTCGGCATTCTGGCGCAGATGGGCGGGCGCGTCATCACGGAAGTGTCCAACATCATGTTCGATCAATTTTTGAAGAACTTCCAGACGCGGCTACAGCAGCCTTCTGAGCAGTCCGAGCCGCCTGCTTCGACGCAAGTCGAGCCTATCAAGGCGAGTTCGGTCGCCTGGGAGGCTGCGAAGGGATTGTTGCGCAAGAAGTCCTGAGCGCCCTCAACGATTGCGCGGCAATTGAAACGATCATCATGGGTACCTTCGAAGATCTTCCTCCGGGTGTAGGCGGGGGCGTCGATCGAATCGTCTCCGGGTTCGAACGCTTGGGATATGTCACCGACCGATCCCTGGCAACGACGGTTTTCCTTGTCATCAAGCTTCGGAAACCCATGCTGGTAGAGGGCCATGCGGGTCTGGGCAAAACCGAGTTGGCCAAGGCACTCGCCTCGTTCCTCGGCACGCGGCTGATCCGTTTGCAATGCTATGAGGGACTCGACGTCAGTTCGGCCGTTTACGAGTGGAACTACCAGAAACAGTTGCTCGCCATCAAAATCGGAGAACGATCAAATAACACCGTCGAGGAGAAGGAAAGGCATGTCTTCAGCCGCGAGTTCCTTCTGGAGCGGCCGCTGCTCGAGTCGATTCAGGAGGAAGATGCTTCGCCTGTTCTGCTGATCGATGAAATCGATCGTGCCGACGAAGCATTCGAGGCGTTCTTGCTCGAGTTGCTCTCCGACTATCAGATCACCATCCCAGAGTTAGGTACGGTTCACGCGAAGCACGCTCCTCATGTGCTTCTTACCTCAAACCGCAGCCGGGAACTGGGCGATGCTCTCAGGAGAAGATGCCTCTACCAGTGGATCGATTATCCTAGCCTGGAAAAGGAAATGAAAATTGTGCGCACCCGGTTGCCTGCTATCGAAGAAAAGCTGGCCCGGCAAGTCGTCGGATACGTGCAGGCTGTGCGAGGATTGAACCTGAGCAAGCCTCCAGGCGTCGCCGAGACTCTGGATTGTGCCCAGGCTTTGCTCGCTTTGGGCAAGGAACGACTGGACGAGGAAGCCATCGATCTGACGATGGGTTCGATATCGAAGTCCGCGGACGATACTCGGAAAATCAAGAGCGCGGCTGCGGACGGACATCTTGTTGTGTCGGATGAAGGCCTTAGTCACCCAGGACAATGATCAGTGATCAGTTCAAGCTACCAGCCGGAAGCCTCGGCCAGAAATATAGTGGAATTCTGCCGCTTTGCCCGCGAAAGCGGAATTGCCGCCAGTGTCAAGGAGACGCTGGCCTCTCTGGAAGCTGCAACTGTCCTGGCGTCAAATAGACCGGAAGACCTCAAATTCGGCCTGCGCTCAGTACTGTGCTCCTCGAAAGAGGACTGGGATCTCTTCGAAGATTGTTTTCAAGCTTTCTGGGGAGGGCATGTTTCTGAAACGTCGGCGGAACCGACTTCGTACCCGCCCGAGAGCCGTCGTTCACAGGTGGGCCGACGGGACATGCCCCCCCTCATGTCCAGCGGCTCCACCGACGATCGGTCGTCAGAACAAGATGGAGTCCAGGCGGTCGCCGGAGCCAGCCCGCTCGAACGCTTGAGCAAGGCGGATTTCTCAACCCTGCCGCAACAAGACATGGCAGCCCTCGAGCAGATTTCGCTGCGCCTCTTCCAACAAATGAGCCGGCGGTTGTCGCGCCGGCGTCGAAGCGGAACTTCGCGCGGTCTGGTGGACTTGCGCAGGACAATCCGCCGAAACATCAGCCGCGGCGGCGAACTGATCAACCTGCTTTTCCGCGAACGCAGTCCGCGCCCCCACCGTCTCGTGACCCTGCTCGACATCAGCGGCTCGATGAGTCGGTATAGCCCTTTCTTGCTGAAGTTTTTGTATGCGCTGCAAAAACAATTCCGCCAGGTTGACACCTTTCTCTTCAGCACGTCTCTGGTTGAGGTAACGCACCTGTTTCGAGGCGCACGCCTCGAGGATTCACTGCAGGCTCTTTCGGATCTTCCCGCCGGCTGGTCGGGCGGGACCAGCATCGGCGGTTCGCTCCGGGAATTCAATCGGATCCACCGCAGCAAACTGCGCTCGAGCGACACCCTGTTCGTGATCCTGAGCGACGGCTGGGATACGGGAGATCCTGGGATTCTGGCAGCCGAACTGGACACAGTAAAGAGGCGGGTTCAGAAAATCATCTGGTTGAATCCTCTGCTCGGGCTCGAGGATTACAAACCGATTACAGGCGGAATGAGTGCCGCCCTGCCATATCTAGACGTCTTCGCTTCAGCCCATAACCTCGAAAGTCTGCTCGCTCTGGAGAAACATCTATAGGTGAGGCATGTTTGACCGGTTTGTGAAGAAAGCGGCGGAGTTGCTGGAGCAGGGCCAGCCTTTTGTTACCGCGTCGGTTGTTCGCTTTGAAGCTCCGATCTCGGGCAAGCCTGGGGACAAAGCGATTATTTTTCCCGATGGAAAAATGTGGGGCTGGATCGGGGGTGGCTGCGCGCAACCGGTAGTGATCAAGGAGGCGTTAAGAGCACTGGCAGACGGGAAACCCCGGCTAGTGCGAATCAGTCCTACGGCTGCTCCCCAGGATGGAATCCTCGACTACACCATGACTTGCCATAGCGGAGGCACTTTGGATATCTACATCGAGCCGGTCCTCGCCAAACCACATCTTCTGATTCTTGGACGCTCTCCCATAGCGCAGACCTTGGCTAGGCTAAGTAAGGCCATTCACTATAGAGTTTCCGTCGCCGCGCCCGGTGCCGACCGGGAGCAATTTCCGGATGTGGACCACTTGCAATCAAATTTGAAGCTCGATGCTCTGAAGATTTCCTTCGACACCTTTGTGGTCGTCTCCACCCAGGGTGAAAGCGATGAGGACGCTTTACAACAAGCAGCAACGTCCAGCGCCGAGTATGTGGCGTTTGTTGCCAGCAAGGTGAAAGCGCAGAAAGTTCTGGAATATTTGCGGGAGGGGGGAGTTCATCCGAACCGCGTCAGCCAGATTCACGCGCCCGCCGGCCTCGACATCTGCGCGGCCTCACCTGAAGAGATCGCGGTAAGCATTCTGGCAGAGATTGTGCAATGGAAGGGCGAGCGAGCGAAGGCAAACACGGGGACCAAGAAAGATGCTCAACCGGTTGTGAGCATCGAGGCCAAAGACCCGGTGTGCGGCATGGTGGTGGATGTGAGCGCAGCGACCTACCAATCCGAACACAATGGAAGCCCGGTCTATTTCTGCGGTGCCGGATGCAAGCAGTCCTTTGATCGTCAACCTGAGAAATACGCCCCCGCACTATCCCGTTAAGGACTGGAACCTACCACAAGGATTTTGACAAGTTGGGCGATGCCGATAAGTGTGGCTGTAGCTGAGTGAGTGGGTGGAGCAGGCGGTCAAGTGCGGCCCAGTCGAGTCCGATTGTGCAAGTACCCGAAAACAAAAAACTTGTGGCAGCCGAACCTGTAAGCCGAATTCTGTCTGCTGGAGAACAGCAGGACGGTCATTCCTCTGGGCCAGACATTTCTGCGTGGCTCAAGCGACCTACCCGGAGGTATATAGCGCACCGAGCCGGCACGCGTCCCGTGTAAGCAGGAACTCCCTCCCTATTTGGTCTTGCTCCGTGTGGGGTTTACCATGCCCGCTGCATCGCTGCCGCGGCGGTGCGCTCTTGCCGCACCTTTTCACCCTTACCTCGGCCTCGCGGCCGGGCGGTATATTTTCTGTGGTACTTTCCGTCGGACGGGTTTGAACCCGGCCTCCCGGACGTTATCCGGCACACCGCTCTTTGGAGTTCGGACTTTCCTCTATCCCCCTCGACGGGGAACAGCGACCGTCCGGTCCAGCTGCCAACCATACCATTATATAGATTGGATGATGTCGTGGGAGCGAAGCGATTCCTATCCTGCACCCCCGGGGATCATTCCTGAATCATGCTGCTAGACTTGGTAGGGGTCGGCTGAAAGCTGACTGCTGGCGACTGATAACTGGTTTATGAACATCTCGGAAGCCATCCGCATCGCTCTGCAGTCGCTCTGGGCGAACAAACTACGTTCAGCCCTCACGCTGATCGGAGTGGTCATCGGAGTCGCCGCCGTCATTGCGGTGGTCACGTTCGTGAACGGCATTAACGGCTATTTTGCCGAGAAGGTATTCAACCTCGGCGCCGACGTATTTATCGCCTTCAAGGTCTCTCCCGCAGTCACCAATGTTGACCATTTTCTCGAAGGAGAAAGGCGCAAGGATCTCACCCTAGATGACTATCAGGCAGTCCTCGAAGCCTGCAAGCGCTGCGAATACGTAGGCGCGTATGTACGCAACGAGAACGGGCACGTCAAATACGCGCAGCAGTCCAGCAGCGATACCCGCATTCAGGGTGTTACGCCCGCCATGGCCAGCATTCTGGATATCGATCTCGCTGCCGGCCGCATGTTGACTGAAAGCGATCTCGATAACAAGGCGAATGTCGCCGTCATCGGCACCGATATTGTGGACAATCTCATGCCCGGCATGGATCCGCTCGAAAAGCAAATCCGCGTGGACGGCTGGACCTACCGGGTAATTGGAATCGGCAAGAAGAAGGGCAAAGCCCTCGGTCAAAGTCTGGACAACTTCGTGATGATCCCAATCTCGTCCTATCTCAAGCAATATGGCGAACATCAAACCAGCATCCGTATTTCCGGAAAAGCCGCCGGGGTGGGCAATGCGCTGGAGAGCGCCATCGACGAAGCCCGCGTCGCCTTGCGGGCGCGCCGGCATGACCTGCCCGCCGCCGAGGACAGTTTCGATATCGAAACCAACGCCAGCCTGCTCAGCATTTGGTCGAATTTCAGCAGCACCTTCTTCTACGCCATGATTGGCATTGCAGCCATTTCGCTGGTGGTGGGCGGGATCGTGATCATGAACATCATGCTGGTCTCGGTCACCGAGCGCACCCGCGAGATTGGGATCCGCAAAGCTATGGGAGCCAAGCGCGCGGATGTCATGCTGCAGTTCCTCATCGAATCGAGCACCATGGCGCTAGTTGGCGGAGCTTTAGGTGTCGTGTTCGGTATTCTGCTGGCAAAGACTGTAACCCTTGCGATCGGCATGCCGTCGTCGATCAAGTTATGGGCGGTGGCGGCGGGATTGTTGGTGTCGGCGAGCGTGGGTATTTTTTTCGGTGTCTACCCCGCCCGGCGTGCCGCCAGGCTGGACCCGATCGCAGCGCTCCGCTTTGAGGTTTAGTGGGTCTGTTTGTGTTTCTGCGGTGGTTTTTTGATTAGATGGTAAGGCGTCGCGATCTCGGTGAAATTGTCCGCATGGCGGTGGACACGATCCGCAGCAACAAGCTGCGTTCAGCCCTCACCGTTCTCGGCATCGTGATCGGAGTCGCAGTCGTAATTGGGATTTCGTCCATCGTTCGTGGACTGAACGACAATGTCCGCACCCTGGTCAGCAGCATGGGCTCCAACATCATTTTTGCTTTCCACATGGAACCCTTTACCTTTGGCCGTCCACCTGAAGAGGTGCGCCTCCGCCGCGAGTTGACCTTCGAAGATTCGGAAGCCATGAAAGCTCTGCCGCATGTTAAGGCCGTCACCGCCGGGGTTCGCTACTTTCGGCCGGAGTTCGGCGTAGGCACTTACGCGGTCAAATATGGAGGCCGCAAAGCGAAGAACACAATCTTGGAAGGTGATACGGCCGCGGTGAAGGATGTTTACGATATCAACATGAAGGCTGGCCGCTGGTTTAGCGCCATCGATGAAGAGCGTCGCGCCCCGGTGATCATCATTGGTTATGACACCGCCGACGAGCTATTTCCCAACGAGAATCCCCTGGGTAAGGAGATCAATATCGAAGGCCAGCTCTTTCAGATAATCGGCATAGCCGAGCAGCGCAAGAGTGTTTTTAACAGCGGCAAAAATCCCGAGGACAACATCGTCTACTTCCCCTTGACCACCTTCAAGAAACTGCATCCTGAGCTCAAGCAGCACTGGATCAGCGTCAAAGCAACTTCTCATGAAGATATGCCGAAGGCTATGGACGAAATCAGGGAACTACTGCGCCGTCGTCGTCGCGTTCCTCCCGATAAGCCCGACAACTTCGCTGTTTTCACGCAGGATTCCATCTCCGATGTATGGAATCAACTTACCGGCATGGTCTTCATCTTCATGTTTGCCGTCTCCAGCGTAGGCCTCATTGTCGGCGGGGTAGGTGTAATGAACATCATGCTGGTATCGGTAACCGAACGCACTCGGGAAATCGGGGTGCGGAAGGCTATCGGCGCCCGTAAACGCGATATCCTGCTGCAATTCACCCTGGAAGCAGTCATGTTGACTGCCATGGGCGGCCTGCTGGGCCTATTGGCGGGCTCGATCATTACATGGATCATTCCCGTGATCTGGCCATCCCTGCCTGCCACCATGTCAGTGGCCTGGTCGACCTTTGCTCTCACCTCTGCCGCTGGAATTGGCCTGGTATTTGGAATTTACCCTGCGTGGAAAGCAGCAAACCTGGATCCCATCGATTCCTTGCGCTACGAGTAAAAGTCTTGCGTGAGCTTCGCGTCCGGCTTCTTAAAACAGTTACCTGGCGGCGAGCTGCCGATCCTGGAGAATTTCTTCCACCGCTCGAATAGCCGTTTCCAATTCTTGGTCCGTGTTGTAAAAGTGCGGAGACATCCGCACTCCTGCTTTGGGCCGCCAGTCCACAAGAACATCCCGGCGAAGCAGTTCGCGACAAACCTCCTCTGAATCGGGCAAATTAATCGAAACCGTTCCGCCTCGTTGCTCCGGATCACGGGGCGTGTTTACGCGCCAGCCATGCTGGTCGGCCAACGCGATCAGCTTGGAAGTTTGCCGCTTCGATTTTTCACGGATCTTATCTACTCCAACCTCGGCGATAATCTTTAATCCCGGTCGACAGGCCTCCAGTGCCGGCACATGCGGAGTCCCGTTCATGAAGCGGTACGGCGGATCGGTATAACGAATCGCCCCGATTTCAAACCCAAACGGATTTTTGTGCGCCATCCAACCCGTGAATGTGGGCCGCAACCTGCCCCCCAGGTCCGGTCGAACGTAGAGGTAAGCCACCCCCGGCCCGCCACATAGCCACTTCAAAACGCCGCCACAGGCAAAATCCACATTCAACTCTTGAACATCGACAGGAACGGTTCCAAGCGACTGGAAAGTGTCGAGTACTACCAGAGCTCCTACTCGGTGGGCCCGCTCAACGATCGCTTTCGCGTCATTAATAAAAGCGCTGCGGAAGATCACATGCGAGATCGGCACCAGCAAGGTTTCCTCGTCAATGGCGGCCAGCAGCCGTTCCAAGGGAACGGTGATGCCGTCACTCGTCTCGACCATATGAACTCGCGCCCCACGCTTCCGCTGTGCTTCCCAGAAATACATCACCGAGGGAAAATTCATATCGGAATAAACGATTTTGTTGCGCTTTCCGGAGAAATCGAGGCACGAGGCGACCACCGCCTGACAGGTAGTCACATTCTGGTGAGTGGAAACTGA
>JBPYDQ010000653.1:0-4769 GCA_051986135.1 Terriglobales bacterium
CAATACGTGCGTCCGATTCGAGAAGCAGGATCGGATTACCATTCGTTTTTTCTTTCAGAGAGAGAGCCAACTTTGACGTCGCAAAGCTGGAGTCGCTATACAGCAAAGCCTCAACCGCCAAAGACTCTCGGTCAGACGCTGCGGAGGCATCGAGCCGCAACTGCGCCAACGACATTTCGATCGTTCGCTGGAGCAGATCGCCGCGCGAAGTAAGATCCCCCATTGACGCGTCAACCGCTGCCATCACGAGCGAAAGGGCCAGATCCGGGTCAAGCGTCAGCAAGTAGGCGGAATAAGTAAGTTGATCGAGTTCGACATCAATGTCGTTGTTCACCGGCTGAATGAGTTGTGGAGTCATGGTGCTTGCCTCCTGCGATCCCTACAAAATCAACTGAAACGCAGATTGCCGTTTTCCTTTCCGTTGATCACCGACACAGGAAGCCAATGCAAACGCCTCGCCATCCGGAAGCTCCTGAAAGGAAACAAAGTCAGTACTCAGAGTCGCTCCAGATGCTCAGCAAAATGACGAAGCATGAGCGGGAGGCCGTGATGACGCCATCGAGACGTAGATCGCTTCTGAAGCACTGGTTGATGCCACTCATTCACTGTCACAAATGGCATCGTAAGAAGGCCGGAGCCCGGGCGTGGCGACCCGGGCCGGAACGGTAGGGCTACTGGTGGGAAATTGAGGTGGGATTGGGGCAGAATTGTGAAATACGTTCGATTCACGTTCCGAGGCTATGTTTCATCGTTTGCGAGTGTCACTGCATGTGACCACCCCGTTTGGTGAATCGGCCAATAATGAACTCCTGAGCCAGGCTGGCGCCGATCCGTTCTGCGGTACCGATTGCGAAATTCCCAAAGACAAGGCCAAGGCCACGATTCGATTGTGGAAAATAAAGATTCGAGAGGCTGGCTGATGCCAGGTTACCGCCCAGGCTGGAGTAATTTGGCATTGATTTTCCGCTGTCGCTCCGGGCGACGAATGGGCTGAACATCGCATGCCGAATTCGAGAGCCGGTTGTGCCAGTTCCTTGATAGAAGTAACGAGGATCTTGATGGAGCAAGGACGGCAGGATGGCGCCGCCGATCATAATGTCAGAGAAACCATCAGCCGCCGTTGCGCCAAAGCGTTTGCCGTAGGCACCCCAGCCCTGACCGTAGTTGGGGCTATCAGCCGCCTGCCGGATGGCCGACATGCCAAAAACGCCCGCAGCTGTGACCGGATCTGTAGACACAGTTAGTGCAAGCTGGAATTTCATTTTCGCGGTGAGCGGCGCGGGGTTCTTCTCATATGAGACGTAAAAGTTGGGAATGAAACCGAACACCCTTTGATGTTCCTCCGCGTTGAGTTGTTCAGTCGCGGCCTGCACCGGGTCGTACGTGACGTCGATTCGCGTAACCTCGGGTCGAATTTCAAGTTGAATTCCAGTCACGATCTTGAATTGTCCTGGTTCGAGCGTCATACTGGGCGAGCGCCAATCGGTGAAATGCTGCGCAGCAATGGTGATCTCGTATGGCACTCCTGGTTGCACGCCGCGGAACTCGAAAGATCCACTTTCACCGGTAATCACCGTGTGTGGATCATTGCTATCAAGGCTCTTAAGCTCAACCGTGGCATTGGGGACAGGGTCACCATTTATGTCGACTGCAGTGCCGACGATGATTCCCGACTTCAGTTCAGGTTTTGCATTCTCTCCTGCAAAGCACGTGGGAACTATCAAAGTCATTGCAATTGCTAAATGAATTCGGGTTAGGCTCAGCATGTATTTGGTCCTTCTCGTATGAGAGTAGATGGGAGCAGGTTCACTCCCATCTGCCCTGCGTTTCGTCACCCTTAGATGTCGTTCTCCTTTTTTGATCACCGACGCAAGAGAACAATGCAACCGACTCGCCATACGGAAATTGCTGAAACTAAACAGGTGAGCATTCAGAATTGCGCCACATGCTCAGCAAAATGACGAACGCAGAGCAAGAGGCCGTGGTTTAGCGATGTCCACACGGCGCTTGTACCCGTAGTTATGCTGGGCACAAGTGCTTTGGAGGTTGAAGAGACGCAGACAGTCAGATGAATCAATCGAACCCGAAGAATTAACTTGCGCTAGGCACCACTGAGCCGCAACTCGAATGAGATTGGGTAATTATCGGAAGCTTTGACGGATTTCAGAACCTTACCAGCAGTTGGTTGTGAGGAGCCTCGCACGAAAGCCCAATCAATATGACGGCCGGGTTCTAGCAAATGCCGATGCGGAGTGGTTGGCACACGGGCCGTGGGCACCGTATCGCGAAATCCAGCGCGGGTTAGTACTTCTGATATCCGGGGTTTCGAGGCGTTCAAATTGAGATCGCCTGCAACGATGAGGAGACGCAACGGATCGAGTGTCACAGCATCGTGCAAGACTTCATTTAGTTGAGCCAGGCGCAGGTCGTCGTCAGACCGGCTCTCCAGGTGGAGGTTGTAGGTCCCAATTGTTAAGCCTTGAATGCCGATCTCAGACACCAGAGCGATCCTTCCTCCAAGGCGCTCCTGAAATGTCTTCAGACTAGGCTTAAACCAACGCGGCTTCCAGAAATCGGATTGCTGCCCGAACCGGATGATGCGCGAGTTCGATATCTTCCATCGCGACAATGTCGCTTGTCCATGGAATGCAGGGCTGGCCTTCGAACCCTGAGTCAGTTCCACAAACTCACGTCCGAAGACGTAATTCAGCCGCAATTTGCGAGCGATTTCCTGGGCAATGTTGAGCCCGTGCGTCCGATAAGCATTGATGTCGACCTCCTGAAGAAGGAAAACGTCAGCCTTCGAATCGCCTAGAAAATCTATGATCTCGGATAGCCTTACCCCTCGATCGATGTTCCAATCCACAACTCGAATGGAACTCTGCGACCACGAAAGCCACTGTATTGGCGCGAAGTTCTCCGCGATGATTTCGCTGATTGCCATTTCAAACAACGGCAGCTGCAAGCTGCGGGAACACGTTTTGTTGGGCAAAGCTCAAATCTATTGGATCGTCAATCTCGGCCCAGGCCAATCCTTCAGTGCTGGTGAAGCCGACATGAACGCCTTCGTTGGCAAGTTCTTGTACTGCGACGTTGAAGAATTCGTTGACTCGGCCGGCGCCAACCAACTTGTCCATCTTGCCGAAGAACTGATTGTGAATGGATTTACAGAACACAGTGATCCCAACATAAGTGCCGCTGAATTCTTCGCGGGAGATCTTCTTGCTCATCTCAATGACGCGGTCACCGTCGATGATCACCTTCATCGTTTCATCGCGCCAGAAGGGATCCACGATCATAGATATAGGAGCATAAGGACGTGTCGCACTCACCAGAATTTGGGGATCGAAGATGACGTCAGCGTTAAGAACGATGAAATTGTCTCCGCATACCCAATCGAGTGCCAGCCACAAGGAATAAATGTTGTTACCAAGGGCGTATGCCGGGTTCTCAATGAAGTCAATGCGTTGCCTACGGGTATGAGACCGTGCTCTGACGTAGTTGATGATTTGCTCTTTTTGGTAACCGACAACAATGGCGACCTCGTCGATTCCCGCCTTTGCGAGGGCTTCCAATTGATGGTCGAGAATCGTACTGTCGTCGACTTCAATCAGGCACTTCGGATGTTCGCCATGCACAGAGCGAATCCTGGTGCCCTGTCCTGCCGCCAAGATTACCGCCTTCATGAGGCCTCCTTGAACTTGCTAACTTTCATGTCTGAGCGAGATGAATGCGAAAAGAACCTACGATTGAAATAAAGCGTCAAGATCCATGTGAGTTGGGCGCCGATGGTTGCCAGCACGAAAACAAGAGGCAACAAGCCAAGAATCGTGAAAATGACAAGGTAGTGGATGAATATTCCGCGTCGTTGGAAGGACTCCACACGCCTGACTACGAAGGAAATCCAGTTTCCTGAATCTTTCTCAAGCAACTCGTGGAAACGGCCGAGGTATTCGTTGGGCCGGTCGGGAGCGGTGGCGCGGCTACGTTGTAACGACGTGAGGATCAGCGCCAGGACGGCGCCAATCATAAGGGAAACTCCCATCCAAACGGCGACCTGGCCATAGTGATGACTCATGCCTATCGTGATTCCACCAAAGAGCAGAAGATAGCTGAGTCCATCGGCCGCTCCCTCAAGCCATGTTCCCCTCGGGGTTTCGGCAAACTTAACTCGGGCCAGCATTCCATCCATTTCGTCGAACAATCCGGCAACGTAGAAAACCAGGGCGCCGAGCACCGACCATAAGTAAGAGCCTTGGGCAAAAGCGACAGCCGACAGAATGGAAACGAATATTCCGGCGAAGGTAACGGCGTTCGGAGTGATTTCAGTGTGAGAAAGCAGTCTTACGAATGGCCGGCAGAGCCGGCGGTTGAAAGAAGTATGAAAACCGTCCGAAGCTTTTCCTGAATTCGCAACCAGAAAGCGCTCGGCGGCCACAACGCTCTCTGACGATGTAACCGCGATTCCCCCCGCTCTTCTTGCGGAGCGGATTTTGGAGGCAATCTCGCGATCTACTTCTTGCAACGTGGTGAATGCAGGTTTGCTCCAGTCCACGAGCTCCAACTTCACTAGCGGCAGCTGGATTAGTGACTGTTTGATCGTGACCCAGTTCCATGGCAGCCAAACAAACTGTTTCTCCAAATACGGTTTGGGGATCGCCCAGCCTGCCCGGGCGCGCGGATTGAATTCGCCAATCCGGAGCGTCGTTACCTGAACTCCACGCCGCACGAGCTCTTCCGTGAATCGCTCCAAGAGTCTGTCGCTCAGG
>JBPYDQ010000654.1:0-29982 GCA_051986135.1 Terriglobales bacterium
GGACATATCCGGAAGTACGACGGTGAACCATTCATGCCGCACCATATTGTCGATGCGGTGAAGGAACAACTAAGCGGGAAGTCCAACCTTTCCGTTCCCGCCCACGAAATTCTGGTGTAAGGAGGACCGAAACATGGCGACCGCTCTAGCGACTCCCAAGCACGTGACAATAACCGATTTGAAAGGTAAAGTTGATCCCGATTGGTGTCCGGGATGTGGTGATTTCGGCGTGCTTGCGGCCGTGCAGAAGGCTCTGGTCGAGTTGCAAATTCCGGGTCACAACGTAGTCACCATCAGCGGCATCGGCTGTTCCTCCAATTTTCCGGGCTATGTCAATACTTATGGTATGCATACTTTGCACGGCCGCGCCCTGGCGGTAGCCACCGGCGTAAAGCTGGCCAATCATGACCTGACCGTGCTGGTGACTGGTGGCGATGGCGACGGCTTCGGCATCGGTGGCAATCACTTCGTACACTCGATGCGCCGCAATGTCGATTTGTTGTACATCGTGATGGACAACCAGATCTACGGGCTCACCACCGGGCAGACCTCGCCCACCAGCCGCATCGGCATGAAGACGAAAAGCATGCCGTTTGGAAATATCGAAGCGCCGGTGAATCCGATTTCGCTAGCTTTAGCAGCCGGAGCCACTTTCGTGGCGCGGGGATTCAGCGGAGAACAGAAGCACCTGACCGAACTGATCAAGCAGGGCATCGAGCATAAGGGATTTTCTTTCCTCGACGTGTTCAGCCCATGTGTCACTTATAACCACGACAATACCTATCAGTGGTTCCGTCCACGCGTGAAGAAGCTTGACGCGGATCCCTCGTACGATCCGTCAGACTGGGTTACAGCCATGGAGAAGAGTTTGCTGTGGGGCGACGAGATCCCGATCGGGAAATTTTTCGAGCGTACCGATGTGCCTACGCTGCATGGAGCAGAGCCTGTGCTGGATACTGGTCCGCTGGTGCATCAGGAGTTGCGGATTGCGCCGGAAGTTGCCCGCTCCTTCGTGGCGGAATTGATGTAACCAGTTCAGCATTCAGCCGGTTTTGGCAGGCCGGCGAATGAATTCGACCGGAGCGCTGTCGTGGTCGGCAAAGCCGCCTGGTTCTTCCGTTTCCTCGACTTGTGGCAGCTTCTCGAGCAGTCGCACGCAGCGATTCCAGCGCAAAACGGCGTCGTCATTACCCGCAGGGTGAATCTTTTCCGCCTCCTCGAAATACCCCATAGCTTCTTTGAAGAGGCTTATCAGCATCTGTGGCGGTCGGCCGGCCTGCATCTGCGCCTTGGCGCGGCGCTCATAGAGCAGACCGGTATAGTAAAGCCGTTCATAAGAATCCGTAAGGCGCTGGAAAGCGCTGCCCGCATCCCCGTAGCGATCGGAGAGGTGGCCGGTGAATTGGTCGGTGATGCTCAACCCGAGCATGCGTATCGCCAACTGGTTCTCTGGTTCGACCGCCAGAATGTCATGGCAGATCGACTCTGCCTCCTCCGGCTCGTGTAAGTACCGATAAAGAGTGACTTTGGAAAGCGCCTCCTCAATGCCATCTTTCGAGATCGTCTTCAGCTTGAGTTCCATAGAACCCTCCACTTTGGCAGCAATTCATGGGTGTTATGGGATGTTCCACAGGAGATACCCGGCATATACGGTTCCGGCAATCGCTCCGCCGTAACACAAGGTAAAAATCACCTCGTTCAAGTGTTTAACCTGGAGTCCGTCATAAAGCGTATACCGGAAACGGTGCGCCCAATGAAAGAGGGAAAGTGAACACAGTAAGAATAAATAGATTCGTACCGCCGGTAGTTTGGCTAGAGCGATAAGACTCTCGTAGGCAGGAACCGGAAGCCAGCCCAGCGGGAACGCCAAACCGAACAGAAAAAGATGTACCGGAATGAGGATTGCCGCGATTACTCCTCCGGCACTGAACAAAATCCAAAAGAACGCTTCGTTGGACTGTTTTGGCATTCTTACCTTAGTATCACCCAGGCGACCACGGCCGAAGCGACCAGCCAAATCGCATAGTTCGACGCCGCAACCCAAAAATCGGGTATTCGCTTCCCGCGCACCCTTACCGCCATGGCCGCTGGCGAAAGATTGAACCATGTAATCGTGTGGAAGACTACAAAGAAGAAGCTGATCACAAGGAGAGCTATGGCGAACGGGCTGTGTAGCCGGTGCTGCAACCTTGAATATGCTTCCGGCCCACGCCGGAGCGCTTGCAATTCGAGCAGAATCAGGACGACGGATAGTGCCACGAAGACACTGCTCAGCTCCCGCAGAATGAATTTCAAGTATTGCCACTGGCCCAGCCACCAATAGACCGACACACGTGGCCGATACCATCGAGGATGAAATTCCTTATAGGACGGCACCCTGCTGACTGCTGCTGCTTGCTTCACGTCCCCCACCTCTCGGCATTACGAACGACTTCAACCACTCCAACGCAGCTTTTACTTTGTATTGTTGGATTGCTCCTGCTGGATCCACCTGCTTGGGACATACCCGGGTACACTCGCCGACGAACGTACAGCCCCAAATTCCCTCGGGATGCGCTAATAAAGCTGTGCGCTCTTCCGTTCCCTGATCGCGGGAGTCCTTGTTGTAACGTTGAGCAAGCGCAATTGCGGCCGGTCCGACAAATACCGGATCCAATCCGACCACTGGGCACGCTGCATAGCACAGGGTGCAGTTGATGCACATGCTGAATTTCTTATATTCATCCAACTGCTCCGGGGTTTGCAGGAACTCGCCTTCAGAAAGTGGCAGTTCATCGTGGCGGATGAGCCACGGTTTGACTTTCTTGAGCTTGACCATGAAGTCGCTTAGTTCCGTCACCAGATCGCGGACTATGGGAAAGTAGCGAAGGGGCTCCACGCGTACTTTGTCTCCGCCACCGGCATAGGAGGTCAGGAAGGTGGCGCAGGTTAACTTGGGTTCCCCGTTCACCATCATCCCGCAGCTGCCGCAGATGCCCATGCGGCACGACCAGCGATAGGTAAGCGAACCGTCCACCTTATCCTTGATGTAGTTCAGGGCATCGAGCACGACCCATTCTTTGTACACGGGGACCTGGTAGGACGCGAAGTGGGGTGCCTCATCGGTGTCCGGAGAATAGCGCGCAATCTCCAGCGTGATCTGGTCGGACATATCAGCTAGCTCTCCTGGCCGGTAACGCCGGTGGCGATGGCTTTGACTGCTCTGGCGCCTGGTCGCCATAGACACGCTCTCCCGGAGCCCAGCGGCTAATCCTCACGGGAAGGTATTCGACCCGTGAGGAACCGTCCGCGTTACGATACACAAGAGAATGGGCCAGAAAATCCTGGTCGTTCCGTGCGGGAAAGTCGGTGCGCTGATGAGCGCCACGGGATTCGGTACGCTCGAGCGCACAATATACAATCGATTCCGCTACGTCTAACATGAAGCCCAGTTCCAGTGCTGCTTCCAACTCAGTATTGAACGTGCGGCTGCGGTCGTCGAGACTAATTTTGGCAAAACGCTCTTGCAGTTCCCGAAGCTTTTCCCTTCCGCTCGTCAGCGATTCCTTCTTCCGATAGATTCCAGCGCTCTCTTCCACTGTCTTTTGCATCTCTTCGCGAATTGTGGCGATGCGTTCCGATCCGCCAGTCTTGTCGAGGAATTGGACTTCCAACCTACGACGTTCGTCTCGCGCTTGGGCCAACACGCTACCGTTGGGGGCTGACCGCTCAGCAGCGTAGCGTGCCGCTGCTCGACCGGCACGAGCTCCAAACACCAGACACTCCGGCAACGAGTTTGAGCCTAGCCGGTTAGCTCCATTAATACTTACGCACGCAACTTCACCGGCAGCGAACAACCCGGGCAGGGGCGTAGCCCCATCTATGTCCGTGCTAACACCACCCATCATGTAGTGGACCACGGGTCGCACTGGAATCAGTTCCTTCACCGGATCGATGTTTTGGTATTTCAGGCAAAGCTCGCGCACGAACGGCAGCTTGGTATTGATCACTTTTTCTCCGAGATGTCGGAGATCAAGGTGGACGATTGAGCCATAGGGAGTTGGAATTGTGCGCCCTTTCTCCTCTTCCTTTACAAAGGCCTGCGACAGACGATCACGCGGACCCAATTCCATCGATCGCAGCACCGGCTTATCCTGAGGTTTGCCCAGGTTGTAATCCTGTAAATAGCGATAGCCATCCTTATTTAGGAGGTAGCCGCCTTCGGCGCGGGCGGCTTCGGTTATCAGAATGCCAGTGAACGGGAGGCCGGTGGGATGGTACTGCACGAACTCCATGTCCTTGAGCGGAGCACCGGCACGGTAGGCCAGCGCCATGCCATCACCGTTCTTGATATTGGCATTTGTTGTGAAAGGGAAGACCCGGCCGCATCCGCCGGTACAAAGGATGACCGCCTTGGCCGTGATGGCTTGCATGCGTCCCGACATCAACTCAATCGCCACTACACCTTGCACGCGCCCGTCATCCACCAGCAGTTTGGTCACAAACCACTCGTCGTAGCGGGTGATCGGAGCATACTTCAAAGTTGTCTGGAATAAGGTGTGCAGCATGTGGAATCCGGTTTTGTCCGCGGCAAACCAGGTGCGCCGCTTTTTCATACCGCCGAAGGCGCGCACGGCAACATGCCCATCCTTCTCTCGACTCCACGGACAACCCCATCTCTCTAATTGCAGCAACTCCTGCGGAGCTTCGTTGACAAATGCCTCGACCGCGTCCTGGTCGCACAGCCAGTCGCCCCCGGAGATAGTGTCATGGGCATGTTCTTCCAGACTGTCGTCCGCCTTGACTACACCCGCAGCGCCACCCTCGGCAGAAACCGTGTGGCTACGCATGGGATACACCTTGGAAATGACGGCAATAGTGAGCTTGGGATTAATCTCGGCGGCAGCGATAGCGGCGCGCAGTCCTGCACCTCCACCACCAACCAGGAGAACATCGTGCGACGAGGCATCCATGGTTTCCCCAACGAACAACAGAATCAGCCGGTGTCAGCCGCCGTTAATCAGGGCCCAAACGCGTGACATTCTCCTCCCAATCCGCCCTTGGAAGCAAACGAAATCTGTGGCGGCCAGACCAACGCCATAGTTCCTGTGCCCTCGCCAATACGCATGGCGAACGTTTTCCTTGCTTTCTCGAAGCTAAATGCCCGTCCAAACCTGCTCGATCGAACTCTTCGATCTCAAATGCCCGGGTGGACGCCGGCAAGCTTCGTCCAGCCACTCTATTCGGATCCAGGAAAATTCCTCGCCTACTGAACCAAGGCCACAAAAGATCGCGATTGACAGCCCTCGATTCCAATCGCTGACTCTCCGTCCATAGAGAAGTCGGAGCAAAAGTAAAGGTGTCCCGCCAAGATGTCTTCGTCCCATTGACCACCTTGACGTAACCGTTCGCCAACGAATCGCGCGTCCACTGCGCCGTTCCCCGCATCCTGCAAGGGCTATACGGGTTGCTGAAGCAGGCCAGAAAGTAACAGAGCTAGGAGACTCTGTCCCACCAGATCGCGAGCAAGCCATCCAGCTTTCCGGCCGAACCGGCGGAATACACCTCATAAATTAGCGCATACCCGCCAGCGGCCAGTTGCATGCACCATCCCTCTGCCGAGGTCGCCACTGGGAAAAAGTTGGCTGCGCACCATGGTCTCGACGGTGTCCCAATCACCGGCAAGTGCCTTGGCCAGCCTGTCCATTTCGGGACCAGCGGCGGATACGGTACTTCCCGACAGCAACAAATTCGGTGATTCCTGTTGAGAAGACACGATGGATAGCAAGAGGAGAACCAGACTGAAGGCGAGGAAGGGTCTCACTGTTTCACCCCGTCCCATACAGACGAGAGCGAGGGCAATCGGTCAACACCCGGGAGTTTTCAAAAGCCTGTTGTCGATGTGTGGCAGGACGGAAGTTGCTACGGAAACGCATCCGCATGGGCTTTTAGGCGGCTGCGCTTCCAGACGAACGAACGGTGCGACTTAGTTCGGCTCCTTGCAAATAGCGGACGAATGCACGGTGCACACGGCTGCGGAAGTGCTGTTTCAGTTGCAAGAGCCCTACGCGGCGGTAAGCGCCCTCGTCCTTGAGGGGAATGAATCGGCATCCTTCGATTTCGCTTACCGCCATTTCCGGCACGACCGACACGCCCGTACCCGCCGCCACCATCGCCAGAATTGTTGCGAATTGTCCACATTCAAAGATTACGTTCGGTTTCACATGCACCTGCTTACAGACGGCAAGCGTATTCTGGCGGAAACAGTGTCCTTCCTTGAGCAATAGGAACGGGTCATTCTCTATCTCTGCGAGGTCGACCTGCGTCAAGGCAGCGAGGTGGTGGTTGTGCGGGACCACCAGGAAAAGCCGCTCGCGAAACAGTTCGTCACAGGTGCAATGGGCGGCAGGAACGGGTAATGCAACCAGGGCTAGATCGACTTCCCCTCGGTGAATGTGGTTGATCAAATCGCTGGTTAGGTCCTCAATGACGCTGATCTGGGCGCGGGGAAACTTGCGGGCGAAACACGCCAGGCGTGCCGGCAGGAAATAGGGAGCAATCGTCGGAATAGCGCCAATTACCAGCCTGCCTTGCGCGTGCCCGGTCATCTCCTGCAGGGTCAGTTTGGCGGCGGCAACCTGGCGCACAATCACCTCGGCGCGCGACAGCAATGCCTCGCCGAATTGGGTCAAACGTACGGTCCGCCCGAGACGATCGAATAACCTGGTTCCCAGTTCGTCTTCCAGCTTGCGTATCTGCAGCGACAAAGAAGGCTGTGAAACGTGTTCCTGTTGTGCAGCGCGGGTGAAGCTTCCAGTCCGTGCGACGGCGCAAAAATAACGAAGTTGATGCAGTTCCATTCCGACCGCTCCCGACCGTCTATGACAATTGATGTTAGAGGAAAATCCTATTCCTCAAATAGAAACTATATCTTAGACCTTGGCTAAAGGCGGCGGTAGAGTCCTTGCAGGAGGGAGTTTCATGCCGCAGAAAGATACCCAGGTCGTTAAACACGGGGACGTCACCCAGCGAGTTGGGGTGGAAGTCATCCGCAAACGTGGCGTTGATGTGGAGAAGCTGATTAAGATGTTAATCGCCAACGCCGCCGCAGAATTTGCCAGTACCTACTACTACTACACCATTCTACGTATGCACCTTGCCGGCCACGAAGATTACAAGGAGATCTGCGAAGATGCGCGCCTTGAGGATCGAGCCCATTGGGAACTGATCGTACCGCGCATCTACGAGCTGGGTGGTGAATTGCCCAATGATCTGCCGGCTTTTCATGATCAGGCAGGTTGCCGCGCCGCTAAGTTGCCTGATCCACCGACTGCAGTAAACATCCTTACGCTCCTGTTGGAGTCGGAGCGCTGCGCAATTCGCAGCTGGATTGAGATCTGCGATATGACCTTCGGAAAAGATCCGCGCACCTACGATATGGCGTCGCGCATTCTCAACGAAGAAATTGAGCACGAAGCCTGGTTCATTGAACTGCTTGCTCACGAGCGCGATGGCAAGACTATTCCATCCGGCCATTTCCGGCGCGGGGAGCCGGGACACGCGCCTTACAGCAAGAACGCGAAATTCTACAATCCGTGAGATCGCTCTGCGGTGGTCCGACTTGGCTTCGCGGCCTGGTTGGACTACCGTGGAAGCATGGGTGACTCGGAGATCTTTGAAGTGGAGTTGGTGCTGCCCCATGGTGACCGGCGCTCGATCCCTGTGGGGAGTCAGGAGCACGTCTGGGATGCGGCTTTCAACGCGGGAATCGTGCTGCCGGCAATGTGTCACCAGGGTTACTGCCTGACTTGTGCGGGAAGACTTGAGAATGACGGGAACACTGACCAGTCCGATTCGCTCGCTTATCTTCCGGAAGACCGCAATGCAGGTTTTGTTCTGCTGTGCACGGCAAAACCGCGCTCCCACCTAAAAATCCGGACGCACCAGCAGAGGCAAATGCGCGAGTTTCGAAAACAGAGAAACCTGCCGGCGCCTTATTCCTGGAGCACCGAGTGAGAGCCGACTGGATTCATGCCAGTGAAAGGGAGGACTCGAATGCACGGCCCAGTGCCATTCCAGACATTCCAGGATTTATGCCGGCAGGCGGGCCTCTCTGCAACTCATCAGCGCTATCGTATATTTCAAGGGGTGGTTGCCTTGGGTGATAACCCGACGCCGGAGGAGGTCTTTGAACATGTGCGCAAGACAATTCCGAGCATTTCCCTGGCTACGGTATACAAAAACATAGACACATTTGTGCACCATCGGATGTTGCGCGACGTTAGCCCGAACTATGGAACTCGGCGTATTGAGTCAACTTCGGCACTTCACGATCATTTCGTGTGCCGAATGTGCCGCCGTGTCTTCGACGTCCCCAAACATACCGTGGTACCTTCTCCAGCTAGATCCGACCTTCCTGAAGGAGCTAGTCTCGAATATTGCCTGGTCGAGTTCGTCGGTATTTGTAGATCCTGTGCTCGAAGGACCAAGCCAATAGCAGGCACTCCCCTGCCTGCCGTCTGACACCCCTCATCGCCGGTTGCGTCCAGCAAGCCTGGTCTACGGTGGCTAGTTTGGCGCCGCGAAAAAATTGGCGACGGGCAATGTAGTTCGAGCAACGGGGTGATTCGAAGGCTGAGCAGCAGCGGGAGGTTAACAAGGTTCCGCTCGAATCAACCCGCACCGCTCCGAATCTCGAGATACCCAGCGTGGCCGGCTGGCCTCGAACCGGTTCCTTCATGCATCGCATCCAACCGTTATCGAGGAGTAATCCCATGATCCGGAAACTGCGGTCAGGAAAGTTCCGCTTGTACTCGCGCAAGAAAAGCTCACGAACCGGCAGACGAAGTAATCTGGGGACATTCCGGACGAGGAAAGCAGCGGAAGCGCGCGAACGTGCCGTCCAATACTTCAAGCATCACTGACCGTCCGCACTGCGCACTCGGGCAAGACTTCTGAGGGGTCGCCTACTACGCCCGGGTTGGCGGGCGGAAGTCGTCGAGTTCGATCGGGACCCAAAGAGATGGTAGAAAGAACATCCCGAAAACCTCAGAGCCATTCGCTTAAATAATGCTGCGGTCCAATCATAGCTTTTCTCAGTGGCTGGGCCGATTTTGGACCGCGATGAACGATACCTGCTCCAGATCGGGGTAGTGGTCCTCTTTGTCGGGCTTGCGCTCGGCGGGCGCAACTTGCTGGATGGTCGTTCGTGCGGGGAGGACAGGGCCGAAATACTGCGCGTAGACCTCGTCAAAGGGCGCCAGATCCTCGAGATTGTCGAGATACACATTCGTGGCTGCGACTTGAGCAAAATTCATGCCCGCTTCTTCAAGGTTGTCGAGGAGATTGCGCATGCTCTGGCGAAGTTGATGGGGAGTGGTGGAGGCATATTCGCCGCCGTGCGGTCCGGGAATAAAACCACTTTTTGCGGAACAGAACAGAGTGTCTCCGGCAAAAACACAAGGACTGGCGGTAGGGCTGGGGGGCATGTTCTTCGGTCGAATTGCGCGGCGTTGCTCGAGATCACGCACCGCCACGCCGCTATATTCAATACGGGCGCCACCGGGCAGGCTGGTTACTTCGATCGTCGCGCGTGTGGGAGTGTTGCCGAATTCACACCTTCGCGCGTAGCGCTCATTCATCACCCGCATGGGAATTTCCGTTGTCAGATAAGGGTTGACGAAAACCATGTGGCTGAGCTCGAGGCCGGCGGCCTTTACAACTGCCTGCATGCGGTCGAGTGCGAGGTCAACCTGCGCCGCCGGATCCTGGGGAACCTTGCCCGTTGCGGGATCGCTGCCGGACATACTGGAAATAAAGAGGCGGTCGTGCGTGAGCATGCCCGCCGAACGAGACCCCTCGGATTTGTCATTCGGCGGCTGGACCGCGCGTTTGTCGGTGAGGTTGCGCACCGCGACAGCATTGATCGCAATAGGCGGGTCAGGGAGTCGAGCAACACCCAGCACGGCTCGAGCCGGCAAATTTTGTGCAAAATATTCGGCGAAGACTCGGTTCATCTCCCCATACTTGGTAATGTCGTCCAGATAGACCTGGGTGTAGACCACGTGTTCTCGAGTCAGACCGGCGGTTTCGACGACCAACTTGACGTTATCGAGCGCTTGCCTGCATTGTTCTCGGAACGTTGCCGGTAAACTGCCGTCAGGGCGACGAGGCCCCTGCGCGGACACGTAGAGGTAATCGCCTGCATCAACCCCAGGCGAATAGAAACGATTCAAGGTCGACGGGCTCGCGGGAGGGATGACGGCTCTTAATTGGGCCTGCGCCCCCAGAGTCGATGACAAAACCAGTCCCATCCAGAGTAATCGCCTAAGAGCTTGTAAAGAATGCTTTTGGTGACAATGATCCTCGTCCACTAGGCTGCCGACTTCCTTTTCTGGGCGGCGCCGAGAATCGCCCGCAATCTCTGCCCCACAATGATTTCCTCGCCAGGCTTGATGGTCATGGAAACCAGTTCTATGTGACTCGGTTGTCGGCGTTCTTTAGGGTTGGGATTACCCTCGCGAACCGCCGTCACCAGACTCGGGTTGTCCGTCCCGAGCACCTCAATGACTGGGTCACCGGCCCGCAAATCCTGTACGCAGTCGGCCAAGCTGTAACCCCACGCTTGCTGGTCCCAGGAAATCTTCAGAGTTGGATAACGGTTCCCATCGGCTGGAATGTAGATGTCGGTTGTGGCGCCGGGCACCGTCTCTACGAGCTTTCGGATGCGATCGACTCGACTGTTCCAGTCCGCGTAGAGCTTCTTCTCGTCCAGCTTAAGCCAAGTTTCAAGCGCGGTCAGACAACCGACGACTTCCTCCTTCCCGACTTTCATCGCACGGCAGACCGCACCCTCGCGTGGACTGGAATTGAGCAAGGCTGCTTCGATCAGATCCCGTCGCCCGAGAAGTAAGCCACTGCACTGGGGACCCGAGAGACCTTTCCCGCCTGAAAAACAATAAAGGTCAATCCCCATCCGGGCGTACTGTTTGGCGTTTTGGGCCGGCGGTATGCCCGCAGCATCGTCCAGTAACAGCGGAATGTTTCGGCTTTTCGCGATGGCCAGCTCCCGTTGGAGCTTGTCGCCCAAATCCGTGGTGTAGATCATTGCCGTGTTGTCGTTGATCCTATTGGCAAGCTCTTCTGTTGAATACACGAGCACCAGCTTGGCCCCGGTCAGTCGAATAGCGCTATCAAAGGCGCTTCTTCCGCCCACCATGATCACTTCATGTTTCAGGCCCGTGGTATCCGGTAGTTGCCAGATGAGCTTGTCGTCGGTACCAGCTATGCATCCGGCGGTGGCGGCAGCCATCGCGCCGGCGGCACCTGATGTGACGATGCCCGACTCCGCCCCGGTCAATTCCGACAAACGGCGGCCGACTGCGCGCTGCAACTCCAGCATATTGACAAAGTACTGCGCCGCTTCCAGTTGTGCTTGACGAACCTCTGGAAACTCCAACGATCCGCTCAAATACGTCCACGTGCCCCGGCAATTGATGACCGTCTTTACTCCAA
The DNA here is from genome assembly GCA_051986135.1 of Terriglobales bacterium. Classification (GTDB taxonomy): domain Bacteria; phylum Acidobacteriota; class Terriglobia; order Terriglobales; family Acidobacteriaceae; genus Gp1-AA122. The sequence goes on from JBPYDQ010000654.1 coordinate 11,494, forward strand.
GGCGCTGGTACACATTCTGCCGCAGACCCCCGCCGAGCGCCGTGGCGGCCTGAGCGTAGAGGTCGCGTGCCGCAATTTGGGTCAGCAGCGGAGCAGCTGCCAATAATTTCATGAATGATCGCCGGCTGGAATTTTGGACCTGCATGGCAAACATCTCCTTTGTTGGTCGTTGCCGCGACCGCGGTGTTCGAGCAAAGCGCAGTAGCGGGGAATCGGGGTAATTCAGAAAACGGCTCCCACCTCAATCCTCGTTATCGGGCGGCGGAATTCGCGCCCGTACCGCCAGGATGTGGGCCCGGTGGTTCGGCTTGTTCTGGTTGTAGAAACCTACCGTGCAGTTGGGACGGAAGTAATAGGCATCTCCTGCTTTCGCTGGATAGCGGCCTTCGATGCCGTCCAGTCCACTGCCTGCAACCATGCCTCCCTCGCCATCGGTGACCAGATATATCTCCTCGGCAGCTTCGTGATGATGCGGGAAGTTTGTACCTCCCGGCGCAAAATCCATCCAGAAAAAGCTGGTCACCACGTATGCCTGGTCGATTGCGTCCCGGGTAGCCGTGCGCGGGCCAAGCAAGAGCTTGTACAAAACCGATGCGGGATGGCCCGCGACGGTCTCCTCGCGCACATCATCCAAATTCACAATTTTTGGGGATGGCGATGCCCCACCAATCGAGGTGCGCGGAGGGATTTTGAATCCCATGAGCAAAACTCGCAGTGGCTGTTGCGAACTGTTCGTGATGAAATGCTTTACACCCGGAGCCAGGTACGTGAAATCGTTCATCCGCACCCCATAAGTCTGATCCGCATGGTGCAGAGTCCCGGTACCTTCAAGGACAAAATATATTTCTTCCTCATGGTCATAGAGCGCGGCCTGGCAATTTCCGCCGGCATCGACGTCAAGTTCCCCGAACCGGGTGACCGTTCTCAAGGTCCGATTCTGTGGGTCGCCGTCGCCAAAGATTGGCTTGTAGCGACACGTGCCCGTGCCTCCTTCTGCTTCGCTCAAGCCCGGAATGTATCGATGCAGCCACGTAGGGTCGACGGTCCGCTCTTGAGCCAAGAGCCCGGACGCAATCAACAGGGAGACGAGGAGAGTTTTCAACTTTTTGGTCCCCGTGGGCGCGACTCAACCGCCCTTTCCGCACAGCGACGCTGGTATACCACAGAATATGCTTGACGCAAATCGAAATCTTTCGTTTGATTGGGTTTCATTTCGTTTCCAAACGATAGCTGGCGTCGAGGTTTAAAGCCACGTGCTCCCTCGGCTGCCGGCCGCTTCCGAGGGGCGATCATGGATCTGCCGTTTCTGCTGGCAAATTGTATGAGCAGGTTAGTGCTGATTCTTATTTTCAGCCAGATTGGGCTTTCGCCGGTCGCAGCTCTCCGGGCAGATAAATCCAGCCAAGCTGCCGGTCCCGGATGCCGTATCGAGGCCGTGGATTACAAAGGGTGGCAAGGGCAACAACTCTCCAATCGTTGGGTACAGTTAATCGTGGTGCCGCAGATTGGCGGACGGTTAATGCAGGTAAGCTTCGGCGGACACGATTATCTGTTTGTCAACCCGAAGTACGCCGGTCAATATCTGCCGCCGGCTGCCGATAGGTGGTTCAACTACGGAGGTGATAAGCTCTGGTTGTTGCCGGAGGGGAATAACGACGAAGAGCACTGGGCGGGCAATTCCGATTTGTTGGACGATGGTGCGTTCTCGTTGCGAAAGCTTTCGGAAGGGCAATATTGTGAGATAGAGCTTACCGGACCCGCTGATCCCCGGACTGGAGTTCAATTTCGGCGCAATATCGCTCTCGACGTGGACTCGCCGCGCATCCGCTTCCACGCCTTCATGAAGAATGTGACCGGCCACTCTATCGAGTGGTCCATGCAGTCGGTTTCGCAATACGATACGGGCGAGGCAAACGCTGCTTCACGCATGAACCGCGCCTTCTGGACGTTCACGCCGGCGAACGAATCAAGTAGTTATCTCAATCAGTATCACGTTCGCTTTGGTCCGGCGGAAAATTCAGCTGCGTCGGTGAGGAGCGATGGCCTCTTTGCCTTGCACTACGTGCATCTGGCAGCGGAATTGTGGCTGGATTCGCGGGAGGGCTGGTTGGCAGTTGTCGACGGTGCCACCCGGTACGCGATGGTTGAACGTTTCCGGTACCAGGAAAATAAGCTCTATCCAGGTAAAGCATCAATCATTTTTTGGACGAACGGTCCTGAAGTGAAGGTGAATAGCGACGGCGTAGCCGCTTTGAGCGGCGGAAACGACAGCGAACCTCCTTACTATCTCGAAGCCGAAGTCAACAGTCCTCTTTGCCGCTTGCGCCCCGAGGAGACCTGTGACTTAGAAACGGAGTGGCTTCCCACCCGGGCTGATAGCGAATTCCGAGGCGTTTCCGACGCGGGTGTTGTCATGCGCCGTCTTCGAGCAACTCATCTGGAAAGTGGCAAGCTCAAGCTCTCCGGTTCCTTTGGAGTCTTCTTCTACGGACGACTGGTGGCGCGGTTGTACAGCGACCATGGTGCAAGTCTCGGAACAATGCCACTAGGCAATGTGAGCCCTAACGACCTAGTCTCACTCGACTCGGAAATCACCGCTCCCCGAGAGGCGGCGCGTGTTTCCGTTCACCTCGAAGATGACGGTGGGATCGACCGTGGTTCTCTTCAGGAAGTCCCAGTGGATATCGGGGGAGAATCGCTGAGATGAAATCGGTTCGGAGGGCAATGCTGATACTTGCGGCCGCCGCCTGTGCTCTGGCCGGATTGCCAACGGCGGGCGAGAGAAGCGAGTCTCCTGTGACTGAGTCCTCGCTGGTGAGTGAACAAGACCTCGTGGCCCAGCCGCCGGGTGAGAACTGGACCTCCTACAACGGCGACTACACGGGCCGCCGATACACCAGCTTGCATGAAATCAATACTGCCAATGTTCACCAGCTTCGGGCGGCGTGGGTATTCCATCCCGGCACCTCGTATAGAGTCGAAGCCACGCCGCTGGTTGTACGCGGCATCATGTATTTGACCTCCGCTAACGATGCTTTTGCGCTGGATGCTCGAACCGGACGAGTTTTGTGGCACCACCCATGGCCGTTGAGCTCAGGGCTGCTCGACGATGCCGCCGGTCATAAAAACCGCGGGGTTGCCGTATGGCAGAATTCTGTCTACATGGAAACCGACGATGCCCATTTGCTCCGTCTGGACGCTCGCTCCGGGGGCTTGCGCTGGAACGTCGCCTATGCCGACAAGCAGAAGCACTACGGAGCGACCAGCGCACCGCTTGCCGTCAAGGGAATGATCGTGGTCGGCACCTCTGGAGGTGATTCCGGGGTGCGCGGTTTCGTTGCCGCCTACGATGCGGAGACTGGAAAGCGAAAGTGGAGGCTGTGGACGATTCCTGATCCCGGAGAATTCGGTTCCTCCAGCTGGCCGGGCGACTCTTACCTTTATGGAGGCGGCACAACCTGGATGCCCGGTACTTTTGATCCGGAACTAGACACTCTGTTTTGGACCACGAGTAACGCAGCACCCGATTTCGTGGGAGACTCTCGCCCCGGCGATGACCTTTATACCGCGTGTGTCTTGGCGATCAATCCCAACACGGGTAAGTTGAAATGGTACTTCCAGTTCACTCCGCATGATCTGTATGACTACGACGCCAATGAGACACCCGTGCTGGTGGATGTGCATGAAAACGGTGTCCTTCGCCGCTTGTTAGTGCAAGCGAACCGCAACGGTTTCCTTTACCTGCTTGACCGCACGAGCGGTAAGTTTCTGCAGGCGACTCCCTTCGTAGACAAACTGAACTGGGCTAAGGGTGTGGACCGATCGGGCCGACCAATCCTCTCGGGTCGAATACCCACCGCCAGAGGCACGTATATATGTCCAGGTATTGATGGAGCGACAAACTGGTTTTCGCCTTCGTACAATCCCCAGGCCGGTCTTTTCTATGTAGTGGCCCTTGAAGGCTGCAATGTGTTCTTCGCGAGCCCGAAACCCTTTACGCGCGGTGAGACCTACTACAACACGGGAACAAAGCGACCGCCCAATGAACGTGCACAAAAGGTTCTGCTCGCCCTCTCCTTGTCTGATGGGAGAGTGGTTTGGCGTTATCCCCAAGTCGGCCAAGGCGATTCTTGGGGAGGCACGCTGACTACCGCCGGTGGACTGGTGTTCTTCGGGGACGATGCCAGGTCGCTGGAGGCAGTGGATGCCGCCAGCGGCCGTGCTCTCTGGCACTTTCAGACGGGGCAAACGATCCGTGCCTCGCCGATGAGTTATGCCGTGGATGGAGTCGAATATGTGGCAATTTCGGCGGAGAGTGAAGTTTTCAGCTTCTCGCTTCCGCATTGATGGGGAGGAACTCGAAATGTCGACGAAATCGCTAAAGCTGAGTGTGATCTTAGGAATCGGACTTGTGGCGTTGATATTTGTCCCGGTGTCATCGGCTCAAGAACTAAAGGCCAACAACTTAACGGTCACCGTCAACCACGACGGATCTTACCAGTTGGCAATACTTAACCAACCCCCCGTTTTCAGGTCGCTCGTAGCCGCACAGGTCGATCACCAATGGTTGCGATCGACGGACTATCCACGACACCGCAGGGTTGAATCTCGATTCCATGATGAACTCGGATCCGGGCGAGAGGTGATGGTTACTTTCGAGGGTTTGGCGGGTAAGCCCAACCTAGTTTACATATTGCAGCTTTATTCAGAACGCCCGTACGGCACGATTCAGGTGCGGGTGGAAAACGCTTCCGGCAAGGAAGTGAGTGTCGAAGCATTACGCAGCATTGAGGCCACTGGCGAGTCGCCCATTAATCTCGGTGGCCGTCCTGCGGCGGACCGCGTACTCTCCGACAGCTTCAGCGAAGATTGGCCGGATCTGAACATTTACGATCTGGGACAGCCGCCGGACGGGATACATCGGGGTGTCGGCAGCCAACTCATCTACAACCGTGAGAGCCAGCAAAGCTTGTTCCTTGGAGCGCTCAGCTCAAACCGCTTTCTGACGGTGTTTCACTTGAAGGCCAAAACAGCCGCGGCGAACACCAATATCGAGTCCTACACGGTTGAATCTACCGGCACCACGGAGATCCAGAAAGATTACGACCTGAAAAACTCTCCACCAGAGGACCGGGTCGAATTGAGCCTTTCGGTCAAGCCCGCCAAGGAAATAGTCTCCGAGCGGCTGCTGTTCCAAGCTGGACCGGATTACCACAATCAGCTGTTGACTTACGGTGATGCCATTCGGCGCCTGCAGCACGCACGTGTGCCGGCTGAAACCCCGATCGGGTGGTGGAGCTGGACCGCCTACTACGCTGCGGTCAATGAAGGTGAGACTCTGGCCAATGCCAAATGGCTGTCTGAACACCTGAAAGGACTCGGCTACAAGTTCTTCCAGATCGATGATGGTTACGAATTCGCGCGCGGCGAATTTACCACCACCAACGCCACCCAGTTCCCCGATGGGATGCGCTTTGTCAGCCATCGAATCATCGGAGATGGCTTGACTCTCGGCCTTTGGACTGCGCCTTTCGAGGTATCAGCCCGAGCCTGGGTCTACGAGCACCACAAGGACTGGCTCGTGCACAATGCTCATGGCCGCCCAATCCCCATTGGAGCTGTCTGGAGTCAAAAGACGGATGTCCTTTATGCGTTGGACACGACGCATCCCGGAGCCCAGGATTATCTCCGGCAGACGTACCATACCCTCGCTCGTGAATGGGGGGTCCGCTTCATCAAACTCGATTTCATGGACACTACAGCGATTGAAGGCTATCACTACCAGCCACAGACCACGGCACTTGAGGCGCAACGGATTGGCTTACGGATCATCCGCGATGCCGTAGGTGAACAGGTGATCCTGGACAAGGACGGCAGTCCTATGTTGAATCCCGTCGGAATAGTGGATACAGGCCGCATCTCTGTGGATACCGGACACAGCTTTCGGCGGACAAAGACTGCAGCGCCGGGTATCGCCGCCCGTTTTTACATGGACCGCAACTTCTTTGTGAACGATCCTGACGCTTTCAACGTAACCGATACCTATCTCATGGAGGAGCGCGAGCCCCGGCCTCCTGTCTCGCTCCCGGCGGCGCAAGCATCCATCGCGCTATCGGCGGTGGCGGGCGGAATGTATGAGATTGGCGACGACATGCCACTGCTCGGCTCGGAAAAGGATCGATTGGCTTTAGTACTAAACCAGGACCTGCTGAACATGGCCAAAATTGGACGCGCGTCGACGCCGATTGACCTGATGAATTACGAGCCAGAGGATGAGCAGCCGAGTATTTTTTTTCTACCCGAGGACCAACGCCAGGCGATCCTCACCGTATTCAACTGGACGAAAGTGCCGCGCTCGCACACGCTCAGGCTGGCCGATCTAGGTCTTCCCCGGGACCACTCGTTTACGGCTACCAATGTTCTGGACCAAGCGAATCCTGTTGCTCTGGTGGGTGGGGCGGTCGAAATTCGAAACCAGCCCCCTGAGTCGGTCAGAGTCATAAAGATAATCGATACGAATACTCGTGAGGCGGCCCCGCAGGTTACGGCCGAGATACCATCGACGACGAGTGTTGGTGAGACGATGGATCTCTCGGCGCAAGCGAATCCTGCCGGCGTTCCTGCGATCTCTTATCATTGGGATTTCGGCGATGGTACGACAGCGGATGGCCCCAACACGGCTCATACCTACACCAACAACGCAGAATTCATAATTCGCCTGACAGTGGATGGAGTGGATGGGATGTCGGCGCAGGAAACCTTCCCGGTGAAGGTCTCAGGCCGCTTGAAGGTACTGCCTGTCCTAAACAATAACCGGCGACTTGTTGAATCCTCTGGTCGCTGAAACACGGCCAAAATCAACTTGAGGGCCTTTCCCTTGTCACCTACTCAGGTGATAATCGCCCGCTCACCCTGGCGACGAACCCATTCGTCTCCCACCGCGTTCAGGGAATCACTTGCCCAAGAGGGCGGGCCACTGAATCGTGATCCAAAGAGTTGCCCGCTCCTGAGGCCCAATCATTCCGCCGTTGCCGATCATCCACACAGTATTGAGCTACCCACTATTGCGGAGCTCTTGCTCAAGAATCCACCGGTCGAATGCGCTGGGGAGCGCTTCACGCCAGGAATAGGGACCGGGCACATATCCCCGTGACCTGATGCCCTTCTGCGCTAGCTCAGAGATTGCCCAGTCCTCTCGGTTGGTCCTGTCCCAGAACTCGACTGCGTCATCTCCATGGAAACCCGGTTTGGCCATTTCCTTTGGATGGAAATGCCATTCGCACACTACTCGAGTTCGATCAACCGCCTCAGGCCAAAGCATGTGGGCCATAACGTAGTCAGGATGAAGGCTGAGAAACAGGTTCGGATAGATGGCATAGTAGAGGACCTGTTTCCGCTGGGTTTCGTCTAAGCCGGGAAGGTATTCCCGGCGCCGTCGGCCATCGAAGCTCATGGTTTCCGCGCCGTCGCGGAATCCCATGGACCCGCCAATGTAGGTGGGCTGTGGCGGGTCATTCATTCCACTCAGGTAATCAGTAACCCGGTTAAGAGCCGGATGCAGCAGCGGACAATGCAGACATTCGTTGTAGTTCAGAACAATTAGTTTCCAGTTGGCCTGTACTTGATAAACGATCCTCTTCGACCTCCGCAAATCGCGCATACCCCAGGCAGCAAACTTCTGCGGTAGATCGGCTAATTGTGCGTTGAGCGGCTCGGAATTCGAAGCCAGATTGAGAAAGATGTGTCCGTCCCACTCGCCAGTTTGGACTGAGCGTAAGGGATATTCTTCCCGGCGGAACGCTTTCTCGTCCATGTGTGGGGCGCCGAGGAGCCCGCCATCCAACCCATAGCTCCAGCCGTGATAAGGGCAGCGAATGGGTCCCACAAATTTGCCTTCTGTTTCGCTGCAAACGCGCGTTCCACGGTGTCTGCAGACGTTAAAGAAACCGCGCACCCGATCGCCATCGCGGATAATAATGATGCTCTCTCCCGCCACTTCGCACAGAAAAAAGTCGCCATGACTCGAGATCTGCTCGCCGCGGCCGGCGCAAACCCACATCCGACAAAACAAGGTGTCGAGCTCCCGGCGAAATATCTCGTGATCGGTGTAGTAGCGAGCGGGAAGCGTTGTTTGGCTATTCATTTTCGTGCTCTGAATTTTACAATGGCGGCCTTCCCGGGATTTTGCCACTTTTTACTCCAAGCGCTCCAGCTGCTCTCGGGAAACGGGCCTCACACGTATAATCATCTGCTCGCCGAGGAGGGCTCTTGGTTCGATCGCGCCTTGTTCACTATGTCCTGATAGGCATTTCCACCGCGCACTGTTTGGCTCAGCGACAGCCGGTATTAAAGCAGATTGACTTACCGCACTCTTACTACTACCGGGAAATGTACCTTCCTCAGCTGACCACCGGACCAGGTTCCGTGGCATGGTCTCCCGATTCCGACCGCTTGGTCTACTCGATGGCCGGCTCGCTGTGGCTGCAAGAACTCGGGAACTCGGCTGCTGTCGAACTCACGACGGGCGAAGGGTACGACTATCAGCCGGACTGGTCGTCTGATGGGCGCTGGATCGTGTTTACCCGCTACGACGGGAGCGCCATGGAACTGTGGGCGTTTAATACCCGGGAGCGACAGTCACGGCAACTGACGTCAGCCGGCGCGGTCAACCTCGAGCCTCGCTTCTCGCCCGATGGAAAACGCATCGCCTTTGTTTCGACATTCGAGACCGGGCATTTCCACATTTTTGTAGGCGAATTCGCGCAAGGTGAGCTGAGGAATGTGCAGCAACTAACACGGGAAAACCTCAGTTCGTTGCCGCGCTATTACTACAGCCAGGTCGACCATGAGATCAGCCCGGTGTGGACTCGTGACGGGACGGAGATCTTGTTTATCTCCAACCGTGGGCACATTCACGGCACGGGTGGATTTTGGCGGATGAAGGCCCAACCAGGCGCCGAAGCCCACGAGATTTACTATGAGGAGACGAACTGGAAGGCGCGTCCCGAATTCTCGCCGGATGGCAAGCGTATCGTGTATGCCTCCTACCTTGGCCGCTCGTGGCATCAGTTATGGGTGATGCCGGAGGGTGGGGGGGATGTTTTCCCGATTTCCTATGGAAACTATGACAACACCAATCCACGATGGTCGCCTGATGGCACAAAAATCGCGTTCATCTCCAACCGAGGCGGGAATACCTCGTTATGGATTCAAACCATACCGGGCGATACTCAGTCACAACTGACCGTCGGCCAGCGGAAATACCTGAGGCCAATGGGGAGGGTGGTTCTCCGTGTTGTTGGTCCAAACGGGGCCGCCATGTCTGCGCGGGTCTTCTTAACCGGGAGCGACAGACGTGCCTATGCTCCCGATGATGCCTGGATGCAAGCCGACGACAGCTTCACCCGCTCCGAACGCCAGTTTGAAGCACATTACTTTGAATCTACAGGTAGGTCCGAAATCACTGTGCCTGCGGGAGCGATAACTTTAGAGGTAATGCACGGATTCGAGTATCGATTCGAACAGCGGCACCTTTATATCAGGCCTGACCAAACCACCACGGCTATCATCCAGTTGCACCCGATCAATTTCCGAGGGCAGGCAACAACGAGGTGGGTGAGTGGCGATGTGCATGTACATATGAATTACGCGGGTACGTATCGCAACAGCCCGGAACATCTAATACAGCAGGCAGATGCGGAGGACGTCACCATCATCGAGAACTTGATCGTCAACAAGGAGCAACGTTTTCCCGATATCGAATACGCTCCGCCACGCCTTGATCCGGCTTCCAGCGGAAAACACGTGCTCCAGCACGCCCAGGAATTCCACACCAGCTACTGGGGACATCTTGGACTGTTGAATTTGAAGAGACTGATTTTGCCAGGGTACGCTGCTTATCCCCACACGGCAGCTGCCAGCCTTTTTCCGGCTAATGCCAATATTGCAGATATAGCTCACCAACAAGGCGCCCTGGTAGGGTATGTGCATCCTTTCGAGAGTGTACCCGATCCGGCGAAGCAGGCGCTCACTTACGAACTGCCCGCCGACGTAGCCCTCGGCAAAGTTGATTACATCGAGGTCGTCGGCTTCGCCGATCACAAATCGACCGCAAAGGTCTGGTACAAACTGCTGAACTGTGGCCTTCGTCTGCCGACCGCCGCTGGAACGGACTTCATGGGCAACTTCGCCTCATTGCGCGGACCTATGGGCTTGAACCGTGTCTATGCGGAGGTGCCGCTCGAGTCGATCAAGATCCAGGCTTGGTTGAACGCCATAAAAATGGGACGCACGTTCGCAACCAACGGTCCGCTCTTGAGGTTTCGGCTTGCCGGAGCAACGCCCGGACACGAGGTTCGGCTCCCAACCAGGCGGAAACTGTTGTTCACGGCTGGGCTTCGATCCATAGTTCCCCTGGATCACTTGCAGATCGTATGCAACGGGCAGGTGGCAAAGGAGATTCGATTGACTGGCCAACGTGATACAGCCGATGCCTCCGGTATGTTGGACGTCGACACTAGCGGGTGGTGCATCCTGCGAGCTTTCAGTGACCAGGCCGAGTATCCCATTCTTGACTTGTATCCATATGCCACCACCAGTCCGGTGTACATCCAGATGGACGGAGTTCCCATGCGCCATGCGGAGGATGCCGACTATTTCGTAAACTGGATGGATCGGCTCATCTCGACGGCGCAGAAGAGTTCTGCATGGAATAATGACGAAGAAAAGCAGCAGGTGATCTCGCTGTTTCAAAAGGCAAAACAAAAATACCAGGCGCTATCACGTTGAACACGGCCTAAGCAGCGCGTCCGGTGAGCGCAGCAACTTGCCTTCTCCGATCGACCAGTCGAATATGTATGCCGGCCGTTGAGGACCTCGCGCCTGCTCGATTCTCCTTAGCCATATAATCCAAGAGGTGGAGTCGCCCTCAGCATCGACATCGAGCCTTCGTCTGGATCGGCGGGATCCTTACCTTCGCCTCCTCTGCGTCAATATTTTTGTCCGCGACCAGGATCGGAGCCTGCGATTTTATGTCGACCAACTGGGATTCGGGCTCGTGGTGGATGAGAGCTATGAATCCGCAGGCCGCTGGGTTGCCGTGGCACCTCCGGATGGCAACACAGTTCTCGCGCTGGTTACTCCCAAGCGCAATTCCGAGGAATACAAACTGATTGGCCGGTCCAGACATGCGGTGCTGGTCACCGAAGATGTTGCCGCCAAGTTCGATGAATGGCGCAAGAAGGGCGTTCGCTTCCATCATCCACCACAAATGACCCTGTGGGGCGGAATTTTCACCCGCTTTGACGATGTGGACGGGAACTCTTTTGTTCTTGTAGGGCGGGATGACTTTGTTCGCGAGATCGAAGCGCAGCGCCGTGCGGAGGCGGAGAAGCTGGAGTCCGAGAGACGGGTGGCACAGGAACTGGAAATCGCGAAACAGGTGCAGGCAAGGTTGTTTCCGCAAACCCTCCCTCGGCTCCAGACGCTCGACTATCGAGGCATTTGCATTCAAGCTCGTGAAGTCGGGGGCGATTATTACGACTTCTTGAACCTTGGCCGAGGGCGGATCGGACTAGTTATCGGCGACACTTCAGGGAAGGGGATTGGCGCGGCTCTTTTGATGGCTAACTTGCAAGCAAACCTGAGAAGCCAGAGTGCAATTGCCCTGGAACGGCCCGAACGTTTCTTACAATCGGTGAACCAGCTGTTTTGCCAGAACACGACGGACAGCGCCTACGCCACGCTTTTCTTTTCCGAATACAACGACAGAACGAGACGGTTGCGCTACGCCAATTGCGGGCACTACCCGCCTATTCTCCTGCGAAAGGACGGTGAGCTGGAGCGGCTAAACTCCACAACCACGGTGCTAGGCCTTTTCAGTGATTGGGATTGTTCGCTGGAGGAGCGGCAATTTTTTCCAGGAGACCTGTTGGCTCTTTACACCGATGGCATAACCGAATCCTTCGATGCTGCGGGAGACGAATTCGGGGAGCAGCGCCTGATCGAAGCGCTGCGACGGAATCGTGAGCGATCTGCGGAAGCTGTTGTGAGTCTCATCCTCGATGAAGTGCGGCGGTTTGGCGGTCGTGAACAGCACGATGACATTACTCTCATAATCGCCAAGTGCAATTGAGCTGCTGAACAGCAAAAAGCCAGCTGCGGATGTACTCCCACCGGGAACCTTTTTGCTTTCCGGTGCTAGAAACAAGTTTGCTTTAATCCGGAAAAGTAGATTTTCAAACCGAAGACAGTTCCGCTTACTGTCCTGGTCTGAGCGAGTATGATTCAGGTGCTGCATTAGCCGGGAGGGATATGAAAAGGGTCTTTGCTGCCGCCGCATTCGTGGGAATGTTGATGACCTCAAACTTGATGGCAAAAGAGCCGCCGTGCGCCAGTCCGGTGAACTTCGCCGGTATTCGAACCTTCTTGAGCGCACCATATGTGCCACGGGTCGAAGACCTGAAAGCGGATTTTGCGGTAGTGGGCGTGCCCTTCGACGAGGGCACATGGAACGCGCCGGGCGCCCGGTACGGCCCGCGCGAACTTCGGGAAGGCACTGCCATGTACAAAATGTGCGACCTGAGCCTGGGCTTTTATTACATTGACGGTGATCGAGTAACCCTCAAAGAAAAGCAATGGGCGGATCTCGGGGATGTCGAGACCTGGCCGACAGTTCCGGCGCAGACTGACGACAGCGTAACCCGCATGATTCGCGCGATTTTGGCCAAGAAGGCGTTTCCCGTCGTGCTCGGCGGAGATCACAGCATTACCTATCCGGTGGTGCGAGCTTATGATGTTCCGCTCACATTGATCCACTTCGATGCGCACCTCGATACCTGGACGGGTGCGCCGGGGAACCTTGATCATGCCTCCTGGGTGAATCGCACCGCCAAGCTGCCCAACGTCAAGAAAATCGTACAGATCGGCATGCGCGGACTGGCCAACGATCTGGAAGCGCGGGGCAATCAAAAGCAGATCAACAGCACAGTTATCACATCGGAACAGATTCACAGGCACGGCGTGGAGTGGGCGTTGTCCCAGATCCCGGCTGCTGAAAACATCTACATCACTCTGGATGTAGACGTTCTGGATCCAGCCGTCGCTCCGGGGACTGGGACGCTGGAGCCGGGCGGACTCAGCTTCTTTCAGCTCGACGATCTACTCACGGGTGTCACAAACAAAGGTCGATTGATTGGCATGGATGTGGTCGAGGTAGATGACCGGGACCATAGCGGCAGGACGGCTCAAACCGCGGATCGGCTTCTGATTGATACACTGGGGGCGGCGTTTCACTAGCCGGTGGTCTTGAAATCGCTTTATCTAACGCCGGCAGTTGAGGCATTCGTACGACGCGCATGCGGCAACAATGCGATTCGCCGCTACTCGATACAGAAGACTTAAGCCTCCCCGGTTTTCACTCCGGTTGCACGACCATGAAAGTCGTGTTTCCTCCCTGATTCACCAGCAGTACCAGCGTCTGCTTCCCGAATTGTGCGATCAGGCGACGGTAGTCGGAGACCGAGTTTACCGGCTGCCGGTTGATCTGTTCGATAACGTCCCCTCGCTGTAGGCCGGCATCCTGAGCAGGAGAGCCCGCCAGGACATCGGCTACCACAACGCCCCTGGTGTCTGGCTTGAGGCCAAGCTGGTCGCGAATGTCAGGGGTAAGCTCGTCGACTTCGACGTCTCGCATCGGAGTGCTCTCGGCAGGACCGGATGGCAGGTTGCCTGCGCCTTTAGCGGAAGGCTCTTCATCAAGCTTCAAAGTCATCTCGTGCGGTTGCCCGGCATGATTCACCTTCACATGCACCGTGGTGCCCGGTGCCATGGTCCCGACCTTAAGGCGCAGGTCATTGGAACCGGTAATGGGCTGGCCGTTTAATTCTTCGATAACATCGCCTCTCTCGAGGCCAGCCTTCCCGGCTGGACTATTGGGATCGACATTGCCGATCAAGGCCCCTTTCCCGGGCGGGACATTGAAGGCTTTCGCGAGGTCGGGTGTAACTTCCTGAACACCCACACCAATGAAGCCGCGCACCACTTTCCCGTGCTTCATGATTTCATCCATTACGTACTTCGCCATATTGATAGGAATCGCAAAGCCGACGCCCTGATTACCCCCGGAGCCGCCCGACAGAATGGCTGTGTTAATTCCGATCAACTGGCCGCGTGCGTTCAGTAGTGCCCCACCAGAATTCCCGGGATTGATTGCGGCGTCAGTCTGGATGAAGTCTTCGTAGTCTTCTATGGCAAGCCCGGTGCGCCCGGTGGCGCTAATAATGCCCATGGTTGCCGTCTCGCCCACGCCAAAAGGATTCCCGATGGCGAATGCATAATCTCCCACCTGCAGCTTGGAAGAATCTCCCAGAGCAATGGTAGGCAAGCCGGTCGCCGCAATCTTCACTACCGCGATGTCTGTCTTCGGGTCGGTGCCAATTACTTTTCCCGTGAGCAGACGTTTATCCGCCAACAAGACTTTAATTTCCGTCGCTTTCTCGACCACGTGATTGTTGGTTAGTATGTACCCGTCCGGGCTGATAATCACCCCGGACCCCAGCCCGGTCTCACGCTGCTGTTGAGGAGGCTGAGGAAATTGCCCACCAAAGAACTGTCGAAAAAAAGGATCGTTGAAAAATGGCATTTGTGGAACCCGCACCATTCGAGAGGAAGTTACGCGAACCACAGCCGGCAGAGCGGATTTAAGAATGGCCGCGAAACCCATCTGACGGCCGGAATACCGATTTTCCGTCGCTCGGCTTTGTGCAACATAGACCGGCATCAGGTGGGAGGAGCCAAGGAGCGGGTGCCCTGCCCAGACACTCACGCCCAAACCCATACCAGCCCCCGCTACCAGAATACAAACAGCAACCAGGATCCGAATGGAATGGCGCATGTGCATAGATCGTTCCACGATATTCTCCCTAGCTGGTACAGCGGACTGCAGTCCGTTTCCTATGCAAAGTAGAGATTCAGTTTTGCGGTCTGCCGTTGGCTTACCTCGGCCGGGTCTAGGAAACCATGACGCCCGAGCGTAGAGCCGGACCTGGCATCTCGGGCCCGGGGGCGCTTCATTCATGTTCTCGCCCGCAGATAGCAGGGAGAAACTACCGTTTCCGAGTGGTCGAGGCGAACTGACTCATCAGGGGGAACACGCTTGGTTCGTTCCGGCAATGGAAGGCGGGTTTGAGAGTGTTGACCGGCTGGTCCGGAAAAGCAAAACTAAATGACTTTTGGGAAAAGATCTGGCATTCGACTGCCTGCGCTGCTCCGTTTAGGTATTTTCCTGGCTTAGAGGCCCGGAATCCACTTCCTGGCGTTGTCGTGAAAAATCTTTTGCAGCACCGGCCGCGGCAGGCTCAGTCCACGCACCTGCTTCCCCATAACCGTTAAAGTCTCGCCTGTCGCCAGATATTTCCAGTCACGCGCATAGGCAGACTGCCAATCTTTTAGCGTGTCCGCGATATCGGCATTTGCAGTCATATCAAGGTCAGTTCCGTACACAACTCGGTCCTGGTACTTGATCAGGAAGTTGCGCACATCCTCGCGGGGGGTAAACATCAGGTAGTCCATTCGCGCCGCCGTGTCGATCGCGAAATTAGGGTACTGATCGAGGTGATGGGCGATGTCTGGCAGACTCTTCTCCATGCTGCCCAGATGGACTCCGACCATGCGCAGCTTGGGATTTTGAGCAAGCACGTGATCGCGGGCCGCTAATATGTCGTGCTTCGACAGATACCCAGGCTTGTTGCCCAGGTACCACTGCGGGTTTTGCTGATAGTAGGACCAGGAAGGATCGGATGGATCCGGCGGACCCCAGGCGACGTTCGGTTCAGCCTGGTGCGTGAGTAGAGTCCTGCCATGGCGCTCAATGTCCCGGTAAATCGGCTCCAATTTCGGATCGTCAGCCGTGATGTATTTGCCGCTCGCATCCTTTATCTCCATGCCCACGTTCTTCCACAGCTTTACCGCTATGGCGCCTGCGGCAAAGTTCTTGTCTAATTCCTGTATTGCGTCCGCCGTAAAGGTAGGACTATTGAATTTGTAAGGATCAAAGGTCGTGCAGAACGCAACGTGACCATGGCTTCCTCGTAAGAGCGCGAGCGCGTCGGTGACCTGTTTTGGCAATTCCTTGCGCGACGCTTCTGTGTCGTCCACTACAAGAATGTTGAGCAGCTTCAAATTCAGCTTTTCGAGCATGGCTTGAAACGCTCGATCACTCTTGAAGACGTGAACGTGGGCGTCGATCGGATGTAGCGTAGCGAAGGAACTCAGAGCTTGCGCATCGTCATTGCTTGGTTCAGGCTGGTTCTGCGAGGCACAGAACAGAGCGGTGAGCACGAACAGCGCCATCAGAGCGAAATATAATCTGCGCATCGGAATCTCCTTAAGGCAGAATTGGCTTGATACCGGTCATCTGACAGAAATCTACAAGTGCTTGGAATAGATGGCTGCCGTAACCCAGGCAGGCGTATTCATTGGTCCAGTGCTGTACGAGCGTGCGCATATCACCGTGCGCGGTGACGAAACCATGCGGCCAGAAGGGAATGCCGCATTCGTTCAAGCGGTCACTGAGTTCTCGGGCCGGCGGTTCGAAAACGGTTCCTCGAGCGATCACCATCTGGAATTCGCCATTGACGCGGCCCAGACGAGCCAATACTCCTTCGCCAACCTTGCAGACCAGTTTCACCGAGAGTCCGCCAGCTTCGCCTTCGGTTGGGATACCGTGCTCGGCAAATCCTGCTGGGCCAAGCCTCCCGGCCAGCGATGGCGGGCAGGCACCGTCGCCAATGATCTTGATCTCTTTGGTCTCAATATTTAGGTGCTGTAGATCACCATAATAAACCCGCTCTTTGCTTAGCTTGGTCAGGAGCAGCACGGTGAGGCCGGTATTGAAGTCGCCCAGAGTAGAGGTGCCATACCCATCCTCCAGCATCATGCTTTGCGCAAAACAGGTGGCGGAGTAGTCGTCGCCAAGACCAGGAAAGGACTGGATGGTGTAGAAATCAAATTTTTCTCTTTCTACGATTTTCTTAAGCGCGAGATAGAGGCGAATAGATCGTTCATTCACAATGGTTGAAGCGGGAGGTTTCGTGAAGAGCTTCTCCAAACGCGGAGTGAGGGCGGCCATCTCATTGGACGAGATGTGTTCGGCGCTGCGAATAAGTTCGGTTGTGTCGCGGGAGTCAATATCAATGCCAAAAACGCGCATCCATTGAGAAGGATCGGCGACGCCGCAAGTCTGGCCCATGCCACGACCGCCGAAAGCTGCAAAAGTGGAGAGATTCAGCCAATTTTTTAAATGTGCGGCCTGCGCGTAACTAACGATCTGTTCCACCGTCTGCTGGTCATCGGCTGGACCGTAGACAAACTTGTGCGGAACCCCGATTTCGAGCAAGCCGCCGTGCATTACTAGGCCGCCCACAGGACGCCAGCCTTGAGAACCAGGGTGAGTCCAAAGCAGCACACCTTTGCCGGTGGCGGCATAATCGCGAATGGCGCCGACCAGGTGCGCGGCCCAAACCCACGTGCCGGAGAAGAGAATGACAGCGTCGATTTCGTCGTCGTTCCTCATACGGCCGAGAGCAGCTATGGCCTCCTCTTTGCTGGCAATGACCAATTCATAATGAACCAGCTTGAGTCCCGCTTGGGCGAGCGCATTTCTGGAGCGCTCCACAATTTTGTCATCGATGAACGGTTGGTTCATAGGGTCTTTCAGACCGTCTTTGTGCACGCCGTAGACGATGAATCCTACCCTCGGCTCGATCATGAACCCTCCTCAGTTGCGTTCTGCTGCATGCGTCTCAGGGGCGCCAGACCCGAGTAAAGGACCTGGTATTGCTGCCGCTGCGACCTGTAACTTCCTGCGACAGCCGCATCGGGAGCGATCGTTTGAGTAATACGAACGAGCTGCTCAGCCGCTTCGGCAAAACTGCCGTATTTTCCTGCTGCCACTCCGCCCAGCATCGCCGTGCCCAGGCAAACCGTGTCCGGACACTTCGTGAGGTGAAGCTCCCGGCCGGAGAGTGAGGCCCGCAACTTCAAGCCGAGCGGTGAGCCAGTTCCGCCGCCGCTCACATAGACCTGGTTGAAGGCACCCGCCGTTTCCTTCAGCAGGTCCGACATATCGGCGAACTCGCAGGCAACGCCTTCCAAAATACCCTTGTACAGATCTGCGCGCGTGGTTCCCGGACGAATCCCGGCGACTACTCCGCTTGCAGCTGGATTGAAGTCGGGGTTGCAGGTTCCCAGCAGGTGTGGGGTAATGCACAATCCACTCGGGACTGCAGAGGTTTCCGCTTCCAATTTGCGGCAGATGTCTCCAATAAGTGTGTTTGCCTCGCTGTTCGAGGATAGTACCCGCAGAAACCAGTCGACCATGATGCCAGCCGGGAAGTACGCCAAGGTGACATAACGTTCCGGCATGACGTGGCAATAGGTGTTCAAGTTGGCGGCGAGGGCGCGATCGCTCAACGCCGGTGTGCGCGACGC
>JBPYDQ010000655.1:0-5149 GCA_051986135.1 Terriglobales bacterium
CATCGGAGACGATCACACCGAAATCCCTCGCCAGGTGCAGTCCGGCCGCCAGTTCCGGCGTGATCGTCTGAACAATCGCGCCGATTTCCGGCTGATGAATATGGCCGTATTTCAGCAGTTGAGGATACGCAAATGCAACTACGCCAGCAGGGATAGAGAACCCCAAACCCTGATTACCTCCAGAAGTCGAGAAAATAAAAGTATTGATTCCCACAAGCTCGCCGTCCGCGTTCACCAGCGGGCCGCCGCTATTGCCTGGATTGATCGGCGTGTCGGTCTGAACGTAGACGAGCGGGCTGTCTGGATCCGGCTGCCGCGCAGCCGCACTCACCACGCCCATAGTCACAGTGTTCCGCAGCCCCTCCGGGCTCCCGAATGCAAAAACCACTTCGCCCTGCGTAGGCAGCGCGGGTTTGCCCAGCGATAAAGCGGGCAATCCCTGGGCCTCGATCTTGATCACCGCGAGATCGATCTCGCGAGTGATTCCGACCATGCGTGCCTGATAACTCTTTCCCTGTGCTCCCGCAATCGTGCCAATATCACCGGTTCTGGTTTGAGGCGGAACGAAGACCTCGATTTTCTCCGCGCCGTTCAGCACGTGCGCATTGGTGACGATGTATCCTTCAGGATCGACTATCACTCCCGATCCGATCGCCCGCTGCCTCCCAATCACTACGCTTGTCTCGCTCCGATTGCCCTGATCCGCGGAACCGTATCCAGTCACGATGATTTGAACGACGGTGGGAGATACACGTTGAACTAATGCTTCGATGGAGGCATCCAGTTGGCGCAGCGCATCGGTTGCACGCGCGCTCTGTGGGGCTTGCGCCACCATACTTGCCCACGAGAAAAGTCCCACGATCGGTAGAAGGATGCTCACCCGGTTGCGCATGGATCGCCGCTGGCCTTTGCTATGTGCTCCGCTCATGTGTGTCCCAATCGCGCTAGATTTTGCGCGACGCAAGTCTTCATCTTGCGACGCGCCTAGTCAAATTTCAACCCATCAATCCGAAGCCCGGCCCGATGCCATTAAGGTCCGACTGCGTAATCCCGAATGCATCTGCGTCGTGACGGCTCGGAGCGTACTGGGCGGTTGCTAGGCAGGGGAACAG
Organism: Terriglobales bacterium; assembly: GCA_051986135.1. Lineage (GTDB taxonomy): Bacteria > Acidobacteriota > Terriglobia > Terriglobales > Acidobacteriaceae > Gp1-AA122. The sequence continues at coordinate 1,113 of JBPYDQ010000655.1, forward strand.
CCGTACAGCTCCTTGAACTTAGGACGACATTCGCAGATTCCGAGCATGCCCGCGAAAACCGTGGGCTTTGAAACACCGGCGAGTAAACTCCAAGCCAGTGTTGCGTCGGCCCATTGCGACCACCTCGGATTATTGAATGTGGCCGTTCCAGTTTTCATCAGGGATAGCGGCGCTTCTCTAGCGCTTATCTTTCTGGAGGAAGAGGAGGAGCTAGATACCCGATCTGGCCGGCTTGGGTGTTAGCTGCAGCGTTTGTTTCAATCGGGTCGAGCCCGAATCGGTTCTCGCCAACGTTGCCTTTTGTTACCGTGAAGCTCAAGAGGATCAGCGGACCGACCACCGGTACAAAATTGATGAAAAACCACCACCCGCTGCGATTGGTGTCATGAAGTCTGCGAATAAGCCCAGCCAATGACGGGATAATCATGGCCACTATGTAGACCGTAGGCAATAGGCCTAGGTTAGAGCTGTGGACGATTTTACCCAGAAGAACCAACACGACGATGATCGGGAAGTGCGCCAGTTCAAATATCCAGTACTCTTTTCGACGAGCCCGGCCAGCGAAGACCGCGTACTTTGTCAAGGCTTGCAAATACCATTTCACGATGCGCCGACTCTACACTCGCTTTGGAACAAAGTCCTGATAAATCTAGCAGAGCATTTCTCAAATCGAACCAACCGGACCAGAGCCAGAGCGCCAGTCTGGCGGAGACAGTCATACACGATCCTCTGTGAATTGATCGGCATTCCAGCTACCTCAGCGCTGGGCCGACCACAAGAGCGGAAGTAGCGCGCTGATTTACACGAAGGTCGCCGCGTGTGCGCAGCACAGCCGCGGTGCAGCAGGCGTGATGACCACCAGAGGCAGCTCATATGTCTTCGGCGTGATGCCGATGGATGTCTCACCTTTGTCGGCCGAACTGACGACGTCTTCAAGGCGTCGTCGGACTATCGGATCAGTCCGTTTCAGGTGAAAAGCGCTTTGATCGAACATTCCGACGTGGTGGAGTGCGCCGTGGTTCCATCGCCAGATCCCATCGTCGCGCTGTGGTGAAGGCCTGCCGAAACAGATCCATCCGCGCAGGTCGCACTGTCCCATCTTCCGGCACAGCAGGAAATTCGTGGCCTTTTACAAGCGCCTCCGCCGGCTGGAGTTCCGCGACTTACCCAAGATTATCTCGGGCAAGATTCATCGGGTCCAATTGAGGATCTCAGAAGCCGGACGAACTGCCGAAGGTCAACGGAGAGACACAGAGTTTCGCGAGGAGGATTTCCCCGAGCTAGGATGATGAAATGGGAATTAAAACCGTCACCGTAAAGAACTCTGGATGCAGCATGACAATAAACTATCAATTGATTGCAACTCTCGCCGCTGGACGTAGAGCGCTCTCACCGTTCCCCGACGGCAGCGGAGCGTATGTACGCGTCGACCTGACGCCCAAGAAGGTCGAGAGGAACCGTCCCGGTGTCGAAGACCACGTCGTGGAACTGTTTAATCGAGAAGCGGTCGCCTAATTCCTTCTTCGCTTTGTCGCGCAGTTCAACAATTTTCAATTCCCCGATCATGTACGAGCACGCCTGGCCTGGCCATACGACGTAACGCTCCACTTCGCTCGGCTCGATGCCATAGTCAATGGCTTGCTGCCGCGTCCAATGTTGGGCATGAATGCCGGTGTCCACCACAAGGCGGCGAGCACGGAAGAGTTCAGAATTGAGTTCACCGAGCAAGCCTTCAACGTCGTCGGAATACCAACCTGATTCCGCCGCGAGGTGCTCAGCATATAAGCCCCACCCTTCGCTAAACGCGGAGATGCCACCAAACGCTCTGATCTGGCGGAACCGGGGTAAAGTTTTGTTCTCGACCTCGAGCGCAATCTGAAAATGATGACCGGGGACAGTCTCGTGATAAACGAGGCTGCGCAAACCACCCCCACTCGCCTGAAGCTTGCTCATTTCTTCCGGACGAAGCGGGAACTGGAAGATGCCGGGGCGCGATCCGTCTGGGGCCGGAGCGGTGTAGTTCGCAGCAGCGTTACCTTCGCTGAAACGCGGAAACGGCTGCGCGATAACCGGCGATTTCGGGCGCTTGTCAAATAGCAAGGCTGAGCGCCGCTCAGCATCGCGCAGAATTCCCTCAATATCGCGCATCACCAATGCGCGAGTTTCTTCCGAAGTCGGATTGGGATAACGCAAATCGGTGCTAAGCTTGTCGATACGTTCTTTCACTGTCCCATCTGTGCGCCCGAGCTGACGCAATAGACCATCCATCTGGCTTTCGATTCGAGCGACCTGTTGCAGTCCGATTTCGTGGATCTGATCGGCCGTGAGATCCGTTGTAGTGAATCGTCGAAGATAGTACGAGTACGCTTCAGCGCCGCCTTTGAGGCGCCAAACGCCAGCATCGTTCGTGGAGCGAGAAAGTTGAGATTGAAGGAGGGCAATGGCCTGCTTCCATGCAGGATAAATTTGGTTGTTGACGATTTGCTCGGCTTGGGATCGTAGCTCCTCACGTCGTGCATCCGGGACCGATTTGATCCCTGCCGTCTTCTGCGCGAAGGTAGCAACGAAGGGATTCTCTGCGGGTGCAGAGCCGATAAATTCCTGCATCTGCTTAATCGTGGCGTCCAAGATAAACCGTGGCGGTATGATGCCTTTGCCAACCAGCCGACGAGACTCGACCATGGCCTCTTGCATTCGAGTGCTCACCTGAGCGAGGCAAGCAAGATAGTTCTCGGCATCTCGCTCCGTCAGTAAGGGGTGTACAACGGTCAGAGTGCTTACCAGATCAACGTTGGCGGCGCCCTGAAATTGATCCAGCGGATAACTGTAATCAAGGTATGGCTGTTCCTCGACGATAATGCTCAATTGCCACTGCATTAAATCGACGGAAAGGCTCTGAGTCTCATTCAAACTTTCCCGGTCAAATCTGCTAAGTTGGGCCAAACCTTTCCGAGCCAACTCTATGCGTTCGCGTTTCCAGGCAAGTGTACGGGGAGTGAGCTGACGCTCGAACTGATCCTGCTCCTCACCCGAGAAGTAGCGTGTGCGAGTAGCTAATTCGGGATCGTGGCGGACCCATTCATCTGTGAAGTCCCGAAAGAAATTATTGATGTTCGTTTGTTGAGCGTGAAGTGATGCTGCGATTAGAACAACCGCGGTCATCAGAAAGAGGAACGCCATCGTATGGCAGACCAGACGACCGTTTCGTATGATCGGCGCAAGGATGTTTCGTCCCTTATACTCGAATCGCATCAGTCCTGTCGCGAAGACTACGCCATCGATTTACACGCGTCAATCAAGACACAGCGTTCGATGTCTGGTGGGGCTGAGTTTCCCCGCAGCCACATCATGGTCTGCGTAAATCGCCGTCACGGTTTGCGTAAGGTAGCCCTCTCCGGGTGGGAAGAAGTGCGGACCTCGGTCGCTTCGAACGATCGAGGTCGGAACGGTCAACCCTCATCGGGGTGAACCAAGTTTAACCAGTTCCAGCCTGCCATGAGACCGATGAGATTTTGGCGAGGGCAACTCGTGCCAGCGTGTTTTCCGATGGAGGAAGACATTACTATGCGGGGAGAGTTTTTCCCTTCATTCCTGACACGGTCGTGAACCTTAGTCGTGGGGAATGTAACACGCTGCGGTCGAATTTCCTGTCCCAAGCCACGCTCTTACGCATGAATGCGCTTGCGCACTCTCTCGCGCGTGGCGACCGCATCGCTAATGATCTGCTTGGGGACAAGCGTTGTGAACTTGCCGTTCCGCTTAAGAATGCGGCCGTCAATCATGACGGTGTCGACGTTCGCGGGTTCGGTCGCCTCCACTACCATGTGCGTGGGATCAGTGAACACGCCCATGGTGATCACATCTGTATTGATCATAATCAGGTCGGCGCGCTTGCCCGGTGTTAGCGAGCCAACTTTATCGTCGATGCTTAAAGCCCTCGCCCCGTGAATGGTACCCATTTCTAAAGCGCGCCGAGCGGAGAGTTTGAATTCATTCTGTGCTTTGGCACATTCGGCATTTCGAAGCAGCTTCAGGAC
>JBPYDQ010000656.1:0-7455 GCA_051986135.1 Terriglobales bacterium
CCATGACCGGCAAGTTTATGCCTAACATCACCATTCCGCTAAAGCCGTTCCAGGGCACTTTGGGCGTGGCGCCTCCCGATGGTTACTTTCCGCCTTTGAGCCCAGGCGTGACCAGCGCAGTACCGCCAGGCCCACACGCGGGCAATCTTGATCTCAGCGAGTTGTCCGAGAGATCGATACTCTACATACCAGTGTGGAAGCCGGGAGCGCTCATCTATACGGGCGACAGTCATGCGGTGCAGGGCGATGGTGAGATCTGCCTCACCGCCATCGAGACCCGCATGAAGGAGTTGCAAATTCAGGTGCTCCTGCATAAGCAAAAGCATCTGGCCTGGCCCGTCGCGGAGACCGATACGCACTGGATCATGATGGGCCTCGACAAAGATCTGCATACGGCGATGACTCTCGCTGCGCGCAACGCGATTAAGTTCCTCGCGGCCCAGGCAAAGATTACCGAGCTCGACGCGTACGCTCTGTGCAGCATTGCCGTGAGTTTTCGCGTGACTCAGGTGGTTGATATCGTGCAAGGCGTGCACGCGCTTATCCCGAAGAACATCTTTGCCAGCCAACTCAGCCGGCAGATGACAATAGTGTGAGACAAGGCCTCATCGCCTCGTTGACCCCGGCGACAAGAAAGTTCTACCCATGTTTGTAGCGGAGGGTTTAGACAAAAGTGCCGGCGTGGCAAGTTCGTGCAAAACAGGCCATTCCGAGGTTGAAAGCAATCACGGACGATTGACAATCCGGGAGTAGCAGTGGCATGGATTGCCCGTGATAGTGCGCGTGGGTGGGAGTCTCCACTATGTTGGGAGCTTCAGCTGCTCTGCCAGCCGCTTGAATTGGGGGTGATTGCGGATGGCGTCATAGGCGGGAAAGACAAGCAGTGATCCCAAGAAGGGGTCGCGTTCGGCAAAAGAAATGTCGAGCCATTCGAGGGCCGCCGACGTTTCTCCTAAGCCGAGATACGTTCCGACAATCGGCAAAGCGGGCGCATAGCCTTTCTCGCGGCGGGCCCGCAGCCCTTGCACAACGCTGTGGGCTTCTTCCCTGTGTCCTAGAACACCGGCAAGGTAGCCGAAGTAGCCCTCGCCCAAGGGCATGCCATCGGCAAGCCTTCTGCCCATGTTTGCGATTCCCCAAGCCTCGTCTTTTGAGCCCAATGCCACCAAAGATAAGGCCAGGTAAAAGTAGGTGTAGGGCGAGTCAGGGGTCAGCTGAATGGCGATACGGCCGGCACGGACCGCCTCGTCATATCGGCGTGCATAACAGTTGGCTTGCACGAGGCGGAAGTTCGTCATCAGGTCCAGCGGATCCAGTTCGACGGCTTTCTCGGCATGGAACACAGCTTCATCGTGCCGGCCGAGGAAGCTGCAAAGAATTGGGTAACACATGCGGGGAAACGCATTTGACGGTTCGAGGCTCATCGCTCGCTGGTGCGCCTGTTCCGACTCGGCCCAGCGCCATTGAAACATGCGGAGCATTCCCAACGTGCTTTGGAGAGTGGCCGAATTCTCGTTGAGTGCCAGCCCTTTTGAAACCAATTCTTCCGCCTCGCGAAGCGCAGTTCGAGGCGCCATCGCTCCATAAACGGTGCTTACGATGTAAAACATCGCCGCACCGTAATAAGGCTCGGCGTAATCGGGCTCCAGCCGGATTGCCTCCTGCAGGTACTCGAAAGCGCCCTGGATATCTTCCGGCCGCCGTTTCTTAAGAAGATAGGCACCCTTCAAGTACTGCATGTACGCTGTTGCATTGCTTGGATGGCGTTTCGAGCTCTGCGACGCGAAGCGCATGTGCAACGCTTCCGCTACCGCCGCGCAAACCTGATCCTGGATGCCGAATAAATCTCCCAAATTGCCGTCGAAGCGTTGTGCCCACAGGTTGAATCCATCTTTGACGCCGACCAGGTTGACGGTGACGCGAATGCGGTCTCCGGATCTCCATATCGATCCTTCCAACACCGCCTCCACGCCTAGCTCCCGGCCGACCTGCCTCGCATCACACCTCTGCCCCTTGAAGCGAAACACCACGCTGCTCGCCGTGACCCTCAATCCATCAACCCGCGACAACACGCGGATCAGTTCGTCGGTCAATCCATCACTAAAGTATTCATCCTTGGCTTCCACCGTTTGGTTCACAAACGGCATCACAGCCATCGCAGGCCGCTTGGGTATCGGGACAACAAACCGATAGCCGCGCTTCGGAATCGTTTCAATAAAGCTAGGATCGTCGGCGGAATCACCCAGGGCGTCACGCAATCGGCTCACAGCGGAATTCAGCGCCATCTCGAAGTCGACAAAAGTGTCCGCCGCCCACAGCCGTCGGCGCAGGTCTTCTCTGGTTACAATCTCCCCGGGCCTTTCTATCAGTGCGGCTAGCACCTGAAACGACTGCTCACGAAGGGGGATCGGCGTTCCCTTCTTCAACAGCCGCCGGCCTTCGAGATCTACCTCGAATGCTCCGAATCGCGTGTTCATAGTCGTTGCAACATTCTTATTTCCAGTCACTTCGCTGTCAACCTTTTGGTCAGACGTACGCCATTGTTATGTCTGAGCGCGCAGCTAAGCTGGCTGCCATGGGCGATACGAGGACGCGGAAGGGCAGATGGCAGGTTGAGCCGCTCTTTTAACTGGAGGTGAGCACCGTGCCGAGGCCGAATTTGAGCTCCCTGCTAGAGCCTTTTGCACTCGGGGCGGGCATCCCTGAGTCCGTTTGGCGCTCAGTTCCTGTTCACAAGGTTCCGGTGCTCCAGGTTGAGGTACGAATTAAGGACGTAATACTGAAATCTCATATCGAGGATTTGGATGTGCCATTGCAAGGCCATTCTGAGGAAGGAAACCATGATGAGTAGCTGCGGCTCAGCGTCTGCCTTGATCGAAACAGCGGCAATCCGCAAGCTCAGAATCAGGCTGCTGCCATTCCTGTTTGTACTTTTCGTGCTCGCCTTCATCGACAGAATAAACCTTGGCTTCGCCGCACTGACAATGAATCGTGAACTGGCCATCACCAGCCAGCAGTTCGGATTCGCAGCAGGAATTTTCTTTTGGGGCTACTTCCTGTTCGAGATTCCCAGCAACCTCATCCTTCACAAGATCGGCGCGCGTGTTTGGATCGCCCGCATCCTGATCACATGGGGCACGATTGCCGCTCTGACGGGGTTTGTGCAGTCTGCCCATGAACTGTATGTCGCGCGTTTTGCGCTCGGCCTGGCCGAGGCTGGATATTTCCCCGGCATCGTTCTGTACTTGGGCTATTGGTTCCCGCAAAGAGAAAAAGCACAGGCGATTGCCTTGATCCTGATAGGCATACCCTTAGCGAGCGTACTGGGTGGCCCAATTTCAGGTTTCATTCTCGATCACGCGCATTGGTTCGGCCTTAGCAGTTGGAGATGGTTATTCGTGCTGGAAGGTTTACCCGCAGCAACGTTCGCGTTCCTGTCGCCTCTGTTGTTACCGAACAAGCCGTCAGAAGCGAAATTCCTAAGGAAAGAAGAGAAAGCGTGGATCGCCGAACAATTGGAGCGAGAAGACCGGCTAAAGCTTGGCGTCAAGACGCAATTTGTTTCCGTAGCACAGACTCTGGTCAACCCGAGAGTCTGGCATCTGGCTTGTATCGGTTTTTGTCACGGCTTTGCCACCTACAGCTTTAGTTTCTGGCTGCCACAGGTCACGAAGTCAGTCTTTGGCGAGCAGTCCAACACAGTGATTGGGTTCGCGGTCATGGTGCCCAATCTGGTTGGTCTGATTGTCATGATGCTTGTGTCCCGGCACTCCGACCGCACGCTGGAACGCCGATATCATCTAGCAACCTTGGGCGCTCTGGCTGGAATCGCCTTCCTGCTCCTTGGAGTGCCTCGCTCGGCCTTCTTCTCTGTTGTTCTTTTTTCGGCTGTCGCTGTCGGAGCCTACAGCTTTTTGCCGATCTTTTTCTCGTTGCCGGGCGAATTCCTGACAGGCTTCTCAGCGGCTGCGGGTATTGCCCTAGTGACATCTGTCGCCAACTTAGGCGGATTCGTCGGACCTTACACTGTAGGACTGATTCGCCAAAAGACGGGCAGCTTCTACTCTGGCCTGATCTGCGCCGGAATTTCTTTCCTCGTCTCGACGAGCTTGACCTTTCTTCTGCCTAAGCGAGCCCTGCCTACTGCCGGCGAACAATTAGGCCCGGCATACATAGACCTGGAAACGAATCCTAGAGCACTACGGGAGGAATCATGAAACTCAATCCAAAGCCTATTCGCATCGAACCGGCATTCGAGGACCGCGAACAAATCCGCGCCATGTTTGATCGGTGTGCTCCGTATCGTGCGCTGGCTGCTTACGCTCCGGAAGGGATTAAGGACGAAACACCGCGGGAAGCCAAGAAGCCGGTGCCTCCGTGGTTCCGCGGAGACTGGGCCTTGGGCGGCAAGCCCCTTGTCGATGGCGCTGAAGCGATTCTGCACAACAAGAGTTTTCTTGAGGCCGCTAGGGCGGCCTTCGGCACGTCCGCTGTCTATCCGGAATTCGTCGTTGTCAACATCAATGCTCCGGCGCCTGCGGGCAATACCCACATCGACAACCCAACCTTCCACGGCGCAACACGCGTCGACTATCCGTTGCCCTTTCTGAGAGTGATGGGCCGTTCCGGCCTATTCGAACCATGGCGCGTGGTTCGCGCCAGCGCGCTCTCCTGGTTTTACGAGGGCGCAGGCGGCAGCTTCGACTACTGGCCCGAAGGACTCGATGGTCCAATGCGGAGTGAACATTCACCTTTCGGCAATGTGGCTCTCTGCGCGGACACTGATCGGATATACCACCGCATCGGTCCCATCGGCGACCCGGATGCGGCATCACCCCGCATGTCGGCCGCAGCGCAGATTCATTCGAACGGCAATGGCAACTGGTCGATTCTCGAAAATGGAGAAGTCCACGCCACGTACCCGAGCCATGACATTCGCTTTTCCATACTCTGGAAGGGCGAGGTTCGGGAGAAAGAGTCGAGGCCTGACAATCTAACTCTTGACCGCATCATGGGGATTTTCACGGCGGACCTCCGCCATCGGGGGGTAGCATTCCAGATGCCTTGCGATCCACTGACCGACACCGCATGGCTTCTTTTGCTGCAGCGTATTTATGCTGACTGAATCGCGGCCTTTCGAGGATAGAGGATAACGGGCGCTATTAGAACCTGCCGTTGTGAGTGTAATCGCGATTTATCAACCGTAACCCGGCCGGGCCTGCACAGGCCAACCAGCGTATCCCTCCTGATTTCAGATTCGTTTTGGTACACTTGCGACACCCTTGCACATCGGATTCCGGTTTTGTGGACGGCCCCTTCTGAAGGTTTGCAATCTCTTGGGGTGGCGTTGAAGACTTTCGCATCTTTCGATGGCGCTACCATCGCCTATCAGGACCAGGGCGAGGGTTCTCCCGTCATCCTCTTGCATGGCTATGGAGTTGATGGTCTTGGGCAATTTGGAAGTTTCGATCGGATCCTGCCGATCCTTGAAGAAAGGCAAAAGCTTTTTATCGAAACTTTCGGAGCAGCTGCTCCCTTGCCCGATCCTCCCGCCGAAGGACGCCCGGGAGTCATCCCGCCGCTCCTTGCTGCCAATGCCCGCGTGATACTACCTGACCTCCGTGGCTTCGGTGCTTCCGCGAAATCGCGGGAAATCACCTTCTACTCAAACTGGGCCATGGCTCGCGACGTTATCGCTCTGATCGAGCATCTTCACCTCGAGGCTGTAGATGTGGTTGGCTTCTCCATGGGAGCCGGGACAGCAGCGCGTGTGGTTATTTTAGGCCCTCCTCAAGTGAAATCGGCCATTCTTGCGGGGATCGCGGATTACGCCATTGAGGGAACGGTTTTGGAGTTTCCCAAGAATTGGCCGGTGCCCGAGCACCTACCCAAACCACTCACCCACAAAATTTGGGCTGAAGAAGGGGCAAGGGTGCTTGAAAAGAACGAGCTTGTCCCTGGAAACTTGGGATCGGCACACGTAATTGCTGCACGGGTTACGGGAGCAGATCCAAAGGTTCTTGCGGCTGTGATTCGGGGAGCCGTTGCGGATCAGATGACGGGTGAGCAGCTCAATAAAATTCGCGTTCCTGTTTTGGTGCTCAATGGAAAGGGCGACGTTGCCAACCAAAAAACCGCTCGCATACTGGAGGAGATTCCAATCGCAAGCTTTGGTGAATGCGAGGGTGACCATAATTCGACACCCTACCAGCCATCCTTCCATCAAGCTGTCGTTGGGTTCCTAAAACGCCAGTGGCGGGAGCGGGCCGCAGCTTGAAGTAAGCTCACGACGGATCAACTGTTAATAGGCGATTACACTCAAAACTGGGACTGGCAGCCGGATTTTAGGCGTGTCAGGGGCAAAACCTTCCATTAGGACTCTATGGAAGAGTTGCCGACGATTCGCCCACAATCTATCAACTACTGGCGATTAACGTGTGTTTCGCAGCGGTAGATCAGCGTACCCGCTCCCAGATGAGTGTCCTGACCTGTTTCTCTTTCGGCGAATTCGTCCGCACGACAATTGTCAGTTTGTCATCAGAGATTTGGAATTGACGCACAAGATTCCTGCCTACATCGGCGACGGCAAGCGCGCCTTCGAGATGGTGTGTAACTGTATGATTGGTTCCATCTACGGTGTACGTACCAAAATATGCTTCGTATCCGCTAAGAAGCTGAGGGCTGTTATCGCTCGGAGCGGAGCCCGAGGCGCCGCAATCTATTGCTGTGAGACGGTCAAGTCTCATCAATTGCACAGCCATGTGCCCCGTGGAGTCGTATATCAAATACCCTTTGGGTGCGCTGCCGAGGCCTTGATCCTGAACGGCAGTGCCGTCCTCCAACCTGACAACTCTGGACATGAGCCTCCATGTGCCAACCAATTGCCCTCCACTACCAGGGACTCCGTTTTGGGAAGCTGGGGGAGCGTTCATCGGTGGAGTAGACGCGAGAGCCGCAGTTGCTATGGCACAAAGAAGCGTAGGCACGGTCCGGTACCGCATATTTCCTCCGCATGTCGTAGTATCGGCCTCAGAGCCGCAATCCTATCCAAATGCGGCTCAGGCCAGGGCACTTGAAATTCGTCCACGAGACTAGCTGTGGACGTCGCGAAGGTCAATTCCCGAGAGTTCGTGGATCTAGCGTAGCTAGAGTAGCCGACAAGGCGGGATCTATGCGCTGCCGCTGCCGCTAGAGGGGATGCCGGACCAGTGGTGACGACGTAAGTTCTCGGCAACTGCCGCGTCGATCAACAATCGCTGCGGCGATAGCAGAGGCTGCCTTCTTTCAAACAGCTTCCGGGATATTGCCGGGCGGCCGACACCCAGCCGATGCCTTACATCACGGCAGCGCCAAGTCAAGGGCGTAAATATCGTACAGCGCGTGAATGAGCAGGGAAACAGGAGAGTCGTCAGGTGTGAGACCTGTGAAGGCACTATAGATGATGTCCGCGCGCCG
>JBPYDQ010000657.1:0-29646 GCA_051986135.1 Terriglobales bacterium
TTCTCCGGCATTAGCGGCGACATGTTCCTGGGCGCGCTGCTCGATAGCGGTGTGCCGGCCGAGATTTTTGAACGCACAGTGGCAGAGCTGGACATGGGCGCTAGTTTGCAAGTCTCCCGCGTAGACCGCAGCGGGATTCGGGCTACCAAGGTGGACGTTCTGGTCCGCGGAGAGAAGGAACTACCGCGAGAAGTTTATTGGGAACAGCACGCCCACCGACACGATCACGGATCTGCCCAAGACGGGCATGAGCGGGCGGAACATAAACATGATGGCCCTCGGAATCACACCGACGATTCTGGTGCCGGTCGCAGTTTAGGGGAGATCAAGCAAATCATCGCCGGTACGGCCCTCAGCGACACCGCCAAGACGCTGGCCACCGCCATTTTCGATGCCCTGGGAATGGCCGAGGCCAAGGTTCACAATGGAGATATCAATACCATTCATTTTCACGAAGTTGGGGCCGTGGACGCCATGGTGGATATCGTTTGCGCTGCTGTGGGAGCAGAGGCGGTGGGAGTGGATGAGTGGGTGTGCTCGCCTTTGAATGTCGGCGGCGGTACTGTCCAGTGCGCCCACGGAACGTTTCCCGTGCCTGCGCCGGCAACCGTAGAACTTCTCCAGGGAGCCCCGATTTATTCTTCCGGCTTGAACTTGGAGCTGGTGACACCCACCGGCGCCGCCATCGCAAAAACGCTGGTGAAGCGATTCGCATCTTTTCCGGAGATGAGAATTGAAAGAACCGGTTATGGCGCCGGGACCCGTGACCTTCCCGGACACGCCAATGTCCTGAGACTTACCTTGGGAGAACCACAACCCGGGCGGCCGGCAAAGGTGACGGAAGAAACGATCACGGTACTGGAAGCCAGCTTGGATGACCTCAATCCCCAGCTGTTTGGATACGTGCTGGATCAGCTGCTGGAACAAGGTGCGCTGGAGGTTTTTGGTATGCCTGTCCAGATGAAAAAAAATCGTCCGGGCATGCTGCTGACGGTGCTTTGCCGGCCCCAGGATTCGTCCAGGCTCTCCGAAGTAATCTTTCGAGAGACGACGACCCTGGGCATCCGCAAACGCGAAGAGCATCGCGAAATCCTGGCGCGCAGATGGATCACGGTCGCGACCCGCTGGGGGAGCGTTCGCATGAAAGTAGCCGGCCTGAATGGCGCGATTACCAACTATGCTCCCGAATATGAGGACTGTCGCCGTATTGCGCGCGCCCATCGGGTTCCCCTGAAGGCAGTAATGCAGGAGGCGACGCGGCTTTATCTGACAGACAACGAATCCAGCAAGCCCACCAAAACACAGCAAGCGTGATGGCTTGGTGTTGGTTCGTGTAAGTTGGTGCGCCTTGGGGGGAAAATCGATCTAGGATGAGCAAAAAGTTCTACATCACGACCCCGATTTACTATGTCAATGCGCGGCCGCACATTGGCCACGCCTATACCACCATCGCATGCGACGCCATAGCGCGCCGCCAGCGCATGCTAGGCTCGGACACTTATTTCCTCACCGGCACCGACGAGCACGGCCAGAAAATCGAGCGGGCAAGCGAGGGCACTGGCAAAACCCCGCAGCAGTTCGCCAATGAGGTTTCCCGTGAATTTCGCTCGCTTTGGGATCGTATGGGCCTCACCTATGACGATTTCATCCGCACTACCGCGGACCGCCACAAACGCGGCGTCGAAGCTCTGTGGCGGAAGATTCGCGACAATGGTTACATCTACAAAGGCACCTACTCTGGTCAGTACTGCGTCTACGACGAACTCTACGTGGATGCCGCCGGTCCCGGTTCTCCCTGCCCCGAGTGCGGCCGCCCCACGGAAACGGTTCACGAAGAAAATTATTTTTTCAAGCTTTCTGAATTTGGTGACAGGCTGCTCAAGCTTTACACCCAACACCCGGACTTTATTCGTCCGGAAACTCGCCGCAACGAAGTCATGTCCTTCGTGCGCAGTGGCCTGCGCGATCTCTCGATCAGCCGCAGCACGTTCAAATGGGGCGTGCCGGTTCCCGATGATCCCGGGCATGTAATTTACGTTTGGCTGGATGCGCTCTCCAACTACATTACCGCCCTGGGTTATGGTTCGGACGACACCACGAGGTTTGAGAAGTACTGGCCTGCCGACCTGCACATGATCGGGAAGGAAATTGTCCGCTTTCATTGTGTGTACTGGCCGGCATTCCTGATGGCAGCCGGGCTGCCGCTGCCCAAAGCTATCGTGGCCCACGGCTGGCTCCTGTTCGAAGAAAGCAAGATGTCGAAGTCGCGCGGTAATATCGTGCATACCGAAAGCATTCTCGACGTCATGGGTTCGGACCCGCTTCGCTACTTCTTGCTGCGCGAAATTGTGTTCGGCCAGGATGGTTCGTTTTCTTTCGACGCTTTGGTGCAGCGCTACAACGCCGATCTGGCGAACGGTCTCGGTAATCTCGCCAGTCGCACTCTAACCATGATTGCGCGTTATTTCCAGGGCGAGGTGCCGTATCCTTCGCATGCTGCTGCCCGAAAGCCTGCCGACGATGAAATCACCGCCATCGCCGTTAAGACCATCGCAGACTACAACTCGCTGGCCGATCAGTGCCATTTTTCGCGTGCACTGGATTCTGCCTGGTCGCTGGTAGCGGCCGTCAACAAATACATCGTCGAGAACGAGCCCTGGACCCTGGGCGAGCAAGCGGACGAAATGAGCCGCTCCCGGCTGGGCACGATTCTGTACACCAGCGCGGAAGCGCTACGCATCGTGACCGCACTCGTGCACCCTGTCATTCCTGACTCGACGGCCCGCATCTGGACGCAACTCGGCCTGGGTGACATCGGAAGAGTTTCTCTCGTTGATCTGAAATGGGGACAGCTCCGCCTCGGCACAAAGCTCGGCAAAATCGAGCCAGTATTTCCACGTGCCGATAAGACCACCATCGAAAGGATGCGAAAGATGGAAGAACACCAACGACCGGCGATCGCGCCTGCGGAATCAAAACCTGAGGCCGCCACCGAAGCCCCACCTCGAGTGCACGCGGTACAAACCGCCGCACCACCCGCTCCACCCGCAGCTGTTGCGAACGGACGAATCTCGTTGGACGATTTCGCCAAAGTCGAGTTGCGCGTCGGCCAGGTCAAAGTTGCTGAGAAAGTGAAAGGCGCCGACAAATTGTTGCGCCTGGAAGTCGACTTGGGCTCGGAAGTCCGCCAGGTGGTGGCCGGGATTGCCGAGGCTTACGCGCCCGAGACACTCATCGGCCGCAAGGTGGTCATTGTGGCCAATTTGGCTCCCCGGAAACTGCGCGGCCTGGAATCGAACGGAATGATCGTCGCTGCCTCGCCGGAAGGTGGAAAACCGGTGCTGTGCAGCTTCCTGGAAGACGTGCCTATAGGATCGCGTCTGAAGTGAGCCCCTAGAGACGGCCGTCTCGCCGTCCCAGCCAGGTTCCCAGCCAGACGAAAGCGGAAATGTTCATCGATTCCCACGCCCATCTTGATAGCAAGCGCTTCGATCAGGATCGCGAACAGGTCGTCGCCCGAGCTCTCGAAGCCGGGGTTGAAACCATTCTGGCTATCGGGATTGGCGACGGCCCCGGGACGCTGGACTGCGCCATCAAGTTGGCTGAGCGCTTCCCCGGCATGTACGCCACAACCGGGATTCATCCCCATGAAGCGCAACTCGCAAGAGACACCGACTTCAGCGAAATGGAGCTGCTGGCGCGCCATCCCAAAGTGATTGCCTGGGGTGAGATCGGCCTGGACTATTTCTACGATCACAGCCCCCGCGAGGTGCAGACCACGGTCTTCCTAAGACAGATCGAGCTAGCGCGCTCAGCCGGGCTGCCCATTGTCATTCATTGCCGGGCTTCCGAAGGAAGTGAGAATGCCTGGGACGACATGATTCGCCTGCTCGAGGACAACTGGGCAGCAAGCGGGTTGGGCGGTATCCTGCACTGCTTCAGCGGCTCATCTGCGCATGCCAAAGCGGCGCTCGACCTCGGCTTTATGATCTCTTTCGCCGGCAATGTCACCTTCCCAAAAGCACAGGCGATCCGCGATGTCGCCAACGAAATCCCGCTCGACCGTCTGCTGATCGAAACCGACTCGCCCTTCCTCGCCCCGGTGCCGCACCGGGGTAAACGCAACGAACCGGCATTCGTGAGAGAAACCGCCGGCGCGCTGGCTGAAATTCGCGGCCTCTCCCTCGAAGAAGTGGGGGAGCACACTACGCGAAACTTCTATCGCTTCTTTTCCCTTCAACAAAATCCCGGGTCGATTTAGCCTGATGCGTGCATCTTCAGCCCGATCACGATAATCTTATGAGTGGCCTAAACTCATGCCCGAGAATACTTTCGATATAGTCAGCAAGATTGATCTGCAGGAAGTCTCCAACGCCATGCAACAGGCTTTGAAGGAAATCCATACCCGCTTCGACCTGAAAGATTCGAAATCGAATATCGCGATGGAGGGAAAGGAGGCCATCCTACTCACTTCGATCGACGAATTTAAGCTGAAGGCAGTAAATGACGTTTTTCAGCAGAAACTCGTCAAGCGTGGCGTGCCTCTCAAGGGCCTAACCTACGGTGCGGTTGAGCCGGCTGCCGGTTCCACCGTACGCCAGAGGATTTCGATGCAGCAAGGCATTCCCCTCGAGAAGGCGCGCGACATTGTTAAGCTGATCAAGAATTCCAAAAAGAAAGTCCAAGCTTCGATTCAGGGGGACCTGGTGCGGGTCAGCGGCAAAGATCGCGACGCTCTTCAGGAAGTCATCGCCATGTTGCGGCAGCAGGACTTCGGGATAGACATGCAGTTCACCAACTACAGAACGAACTGATTCGCCGCCGAGGAAGGCGAGACCACAGGGATTAAGCAGAGTTTTCGGGGCGCGCTCGCTCGACTCGACAGGTCAAAAGGTTTTCCGATTGAGCACACCGTCCGCCATTAACGCCAAAGAAATCTTCGAGCTGTTGCGCGACGACCTTGCCGCCATCGAAGGCGAGTTCGGACGCGACACGGTTTCCAGCGTCCCCGCCATCACCGATATAGGGGAATACCTGCGTGGCGGCGGCGGAAAGCGCATTCGTCCAGCGCTGCTGCTGCTCTCATCCAGGCTGTCGAATTATGAGGGGCGCGGTGCCGTCCGGCTGGGCGCCGTGGTTGAGATCATCCACACCGCTACTCTCCTGCATGACGACATCATTGATGAAGCCCAGACGCGCCGCGGGCGGCCTGCCGCCAATACGCAGTGGGGAAATTCCAAGTGCGTCCTTGCCGGCGACTGGTTGTACATGCAGGCGTTCAAGATTGCTGTGCAGGAGCGCAATTTCCGTATTCTCGACACACTGATCGAATTGACCCAACAGATGGTCGAGGGCGAGCTGCTGCAGATGGAAAAACTGGGAAAGCTGATTTCCCTCCAGGAGCATTTCGACCTTATTTTCCGTAAGACCGCCTGCCTGTTCTCAGTGTGCATGCGCATGGGCGGCATCCTGGGCGGAGTAACCCAGGACGAGGAAGACCGGCTTGGCCAGTACGGCCGTGACCTGGGCATGGCCTTCCAGATAGTGGACGATGTTCTCGATCTGACCGCGTCGGAAAGCATTTTGGGTAAGCCTGTCGCCAGCGACCTGCGCGAGGGCAAGGTCACGATGGCGGTTATCCATGCACTGGAGCGCTGCCGGCCGGAGGAAAAGACCAAGATCGAAACCGTGCTCCGGGATCGTGCTTTCAACGGCGTCAGCCACACTGATATTTTGGATATCCTGAATGGTCACGGTTCGGTCGAAGCCGCCTATGCCCGCGCAGCCGAATACGCGGACTCGGCCCGCAAAGCCATCTGCCATTTCCCCGATTCGGAGATCAAACGCGCCCTGCTCTGGGCCCCCGAGTTCGTGATTGCCCGGGAAAAATAGAACCAAATTCCTTTGTTCCCCGGCTTCGGCCATGGTCATGGGCAAGACCAACCGGCATTTTCCCCTGAATCTCCGCCGCCCAGATACAATCTAATTGCTGTCTTGGTGTCAGACCTGATTTCACTGATCGCGCATCACGGGTATCTGGTCGTGTTCCTGGTAGTGCTTGCGGAAGCGATCGACTTGCCCTTTCCCGCAGCCGTCGCCCTGGTGGCCGGCGGTGCTGCGGCGGCAGCTCATTCCCTTCGTCTGCCGTTTGTTCTTGCCGTCGCGGTCGCCGCAATGCTGCTTGGCGACTCCCTGATGTTCATACTCGGCCGCTACATGGGCTGGGCCCTGCTAGGAGTCCTCTGTAAGATTTCCATCAATCCGGAAACCTGCATCTTGCGCTCGGCAGAATCGTTTTACAAGCGGGGCAAAACAACCCTGGTCATCGCCAAATTTATCCCCGGGGTCAACACCATGGCGCCGCCTCTGGCCGGCAGCATGAAAATGCATTATGCGCAGTTCCTCTGGCTCGACAGCACAGGAGCCCTGCTGTATGTCTCTGCGTATGTCATCCTGGGCTACTACTTCCGCGATTTCGTCGCCAGCATCACTCGCGGTTTTCACACCGCCGGACATGTGGTCGGAATCGTCGTACTCAGCGCTCTGGCTGCTTATTTCGGATATCGTTCTTGGCTATATCGGAAGAATCGAGTCTTTCGAGTCGTGCCCCGGGTGCAGGTCGTGGAACTGGCACGGCGGTTGGCCTCAGACCAGGCAGCAAACGTCCAGCTGGTGGATGTACGCAGCCATGGCTACTACGATTCCGGTGCGATGCGCATTAAGGGGTCGATTCGCATTGAGCCGAATAATCTTTCCGAGGAGCTTAAGAATTTTGCCAAGGATAAGGACATCTACGTCTACTGCACTTGAGCGCGCGAGGCCACGAGCGCCCGGGTGGCGCACCTGCTGCGAGAGAAGGGATTCAATGCGTTTGTAATCGTCGGCGGGTTGGCGGCATGGCGTAAGGCAGGAGAACCCCTCGAGCCTGTGCCAGGCGACGATCTCGTACATTTGCCTACCTTCAGCTGAGGCCGATGCCAGCGCCATCCCTCTTATTACTCATCTCGAAAGACGAAGACATCTGGTTTTGAATCAGCCGCACCTCCGGGTAGACTCCGTTATCGGGTACGCTCTCTTATACTGATTCCTATGTCCAACGAGGTCGAAATCAAATTTCGCATCAACGATCTACCCGCCTTGAAGCGCGCCTTGCGGCGGGCGGGCTTCCGCCTCACAACAGGTCGCACCCACGAAATGAACACGCTTTATGACCTTCCCGGCCGGCCGCTTCGCCGCAAGGGGGAACTGTTCAGACTCCGCAAGTACGGGTCAGACTGGGTGCTTACCCACAAAGCCAAGGGCAAATCGGGTCGGCACAAGTCTCGGGTCGAGACCGAGGTCGAAGTCTCCGATGGCAGGCAAATGGATGCGATCCTGCGCAACTTGGGCTTCCAGCCGAGCTTCCGGTATGAGAAATTCCGCGCCGAATGGTCCGATAAGAAAGGCCACGTCGTCCTTGATGAGACGCCAATCGGTAACCTGGGCGAGATAGAAGGATCGGCGCGCTGGATCGACCGCACCGCCAGGCGGCTCAACGTCACTCCCCACGAATATATTACCGCCAGCTACGCTGAGCTGTTTTACCAGTGGAAGAAGCACACCCGCAGCCGTGCCCCTGAAATGACCTTTGCCGCAGTCAAGAAGACGAAACCGTCCTAAGGCGCGACAAAAAGCGTATCAAACGCTCAGGTGTTGTGCCCTAGCTTGCTCGCCCAAGCCGAGGCCACTCACATTACCGGCGTACTCGTACCCTTCGGTTACGTAGTAAAGCGCCCGATCGAAGAATTGATCGAGCAGTCGCAGCAGTTCGAGCTCGCCGTAAATCTCCAGCGGCCCTCGTAGGAATCCCTGCCGCTGCAGGAACTCCCAGATGTGCTCTTTGGTCAGCACCATTGCCCAGCAATAGTCCGACAAAGAAACGTTTTGCGCCGCCCGGCGCGCCCCGATTTCGCGGTAGCGGATCTCGACTTCACCCTCTTTTTTCTGCAGCAGCCACTCGCCTAAATGCCGCAGAATTTCGTGTACGCGGTCACGAAGCTCCTGGGCCGGAACTTTCGAAAAGTCCTTTGTTCTCGCCGACTGCTGAAACTTTTTAAGCAGCTCTTCCACCAGTTCGTCGGAATGGTCTTCAATCAGGCGTACTAAACGCAGAGCAATCATTTTTTATCCCCAGCAATTTATTAGATGCCACCCACCACGGGAGAGATGCGGAGGCTTTTCCAGGAGCCAGCCCACAATACATCGTCTCACGATATATATCACGATGCCTAGCGAGAAGGCGAGCAAAAAATTGAGTCGCAGGAGTTAGAGAGAGGTACAATTATCGGAAGGAGGTGCGTCCTAGATCCGGGAAGGGTCGTGGCCAAGCTGGCAGCGAGCTATGCGCCGGCGCCGCAGCACTTCTTATATTTCTTGCCGGATCCGCAGGGACATGGATCGTTGCGGCCGATCTTGGCTGACCCACGTATTACCTGCTGCACCGGCTGATATTCCCCCGCGCCCGCCATGCGCGCCTGTTCCAGTTCCCGGCGTTTGCGTCGCTGAAAGGCTGCTTCCAGCTCGTCCATCGAGGTCGCGACATTTCGCGGCCTACGTCCATTGCCGTCGTCCCCTTCCCCGCGCCGAACCGGCACACCTGCTTGCAGCCCTTCCCGGCTCGGTCCGCCACCCTCAGGTCCGGCGGCCACGCCGAACTCAACCGGGCGCTCCAGGATCTGCATCAGGTAGAGATAACGGACTGTGTCTTCCTGGAAGCGCTTCATCATGGCTTCGAACATGTCGAACGACTCGCGCTTGTACTCCACCAGGGGATCATGTTGTCCGTAGCCGCGCAGGCCGATGCCCTCTTTCAGGTGGTCCATGTTGTAGAGGTGGTCTTTCCACTGCGAATCGAGCACGCTGAGCATGATCATGCGCTCGTGGTGGCGCATAGCATCGGGGCCGATCAATATTTCCTTGGCGTCGTAGCGCTGCTTGAGTTTCTCGAAGATGGAATCGCCAAGTTCCTGGCGATTCAGGTTCTCCGGGGTTACGCCTTCTGCCAGAATGTCAATGCCAAAGCGAGTGAAGACGGCATCCTTCAAGCCTTTGATGTCCCAGTCCTCAACATGCGATTCGCGGGAGGCGAACTGATCGAGCAAGTCGCTGAGAATCCCAGAGACGTAGTCCTCTAAAATAAGGTCTTTTTGATCGAGTCCCTCCAGCAACTGCCGGCGCAAACCGTACACCGCCTCGCGCTGCTTATTCATCACATCGTCGTACTCGAGCAGGTGCTTGCGGGCTTCGAAGTTCTGCCCCTCGACCGCTTTCTGTGCCGCTTCAATTCGCTTGCTGATCAAGCGCGACTCAATGGGAATGCCCTCTTCCATGCCCAGTTTTTGCAGCAAGGTCGAGACCCATTCCTTGGCGAAGATGCGCATGAGATCATCTTCCAGCGAGAGGAAAAAGCGCGAGGAACCCGGATCGCCTTGTCGACCGGCACGGCCACGCAACTGATTATCAATTCGCCGAGCCTCGTGACGTTCGGTTCCGAAGATATGCAGGCCGCCAGCCTCAACCACTTGTCCGTGCTCTTTATCAGTTTCTGCTGTGTAACGACTCAGGACCTGCTCCCATTGCGCTGTGGGAACAACAAACTCGTGACCGTTGTAATACCACGACGTTGTGTTGCCGTCGTCGCCCCTGTCTTCAATCTTGCCTTCGGCGGTTCCCACGGGCTGGGCAATTCCCTTCTTCAGGCACTCCTGCTTCCCCATGAACTCGGGATTACCTCCGAGCAGGATATCGGTCCCGCGGCCCGCCATGTTGGTCGCAATCGTCACCGAACCCTTGCGTCCCGCCTGGGCGACGATTTCCGCTTCTTTCTCGTGCAACTTAGCGTTAAGCACTACGTGCTTAACACCCTTTTTCTTCAGCAGGTCCGACAAGCGCTCGGATTTTTCGATCGAGGTCGTGCCCACCAGTACCGGCTGGCCGGTCTGGTTTAATTTCTGGATCTCATCGGCAGCAGCGAAGTACTTCTCCTTCTCGGTGCGGTACACCACATCGGGGTTCTCGATGCGCACTAGCGGGCGGTTGGTCGGAATCACCACCACTTCCAGCTTGTAAATCTTTTCGAACTCGGTCGCTTCGGTTTCCGCTGTACCGGTCATCCCCGCCAGCTTCTTGTACATGCGGAAGTAATTCTGGAAGGTAATGGTGGCCAGGGTCTGGTTCTCGCGCTCGATCTTGACGCTTTCCTTGGCTTCTACCGCCTGATGGAGCCCATCGGACCAGCGCCGACCCGGCATCAAACGCCCGGTGAATTCGTCAACGATGATGACTTCCTTTTCACGCGGATTCTCCTCTTTGGTTTTCACCACGTATTCCACATCCCTGTGATACAAGGAGTGGGCTTTTATGGCAGTTTCGACGTGGTGTTTCAGATCCCAGTTTTCCGGATCGGCAATGTTGCCAATACCGAGCAGCTTTTCCACTTTTTCCCAACCCTCGTCGGTGACCGTGATCGTCTTGTGTTTTTCATCTACCACAAAATCGCCGGTCAGCTGCTTAGGTTCACCGGGAGCCGTATCGATCTCTTCCCCGCGCTCCAACTTCGGAATGATGCGATTCACTCGCTCGTACTTGTCCGTCGACTCTTCACTCGACCCACTAATGATCAGAGGCGTACGGGCTTCATCGATCAGGATCGAGTCCACTTCGTCCACGATGGCGAAGTTGTGAAGCCGCTGGACGCAGTCCTTAACGTCAAACTTCATGTTGTCGCGGAGATAGTCGAAGCCGAACTCGTTGTTAGTGCCGTAAGTAACATCGGCGGCGTACGCCTCGCGGCGCTCTTCATCATCGAGATCGTGGACAATGACGCCCACGCTCAGGCCCAGGAAGCGGTAGAGCTTGCCCATCCATTCCGAGTCGCGCTTGGCCAAGTAATCGTTGACCGTAACCACGTGAACGCCACGCCCGCCCAGGGCATTCAGAAACACCGGGAGCGTTGCCACCAGGGTCTTTCCCTCGCCGGTCTTCATTTCGGCGATCTTGCCTTCGTGCAGGACCATCCCACCGATCAGCTGCACGTCGAAGTGCCGCATATTCAAAACCCGGCGGCCCGCCTCACGCGCGACCGCGAAAGCTTCGACCAGGACTTCATCGAGGATCTCATTTAAAGCAGCGCTGCGTTCCGCTTCGAGCTGTTTTGAGCGCTCCGGGTCGGCATCCGGTTCGTCCCCGATCCTCGCCATCCGCTCTTCGATACGCCGGCGTAGCTCGTCCGTCTTGCTGCGCAGCTCGTCGTCGCTGAGCGCCCGCATCTCGGGCTCGAGCTGATTGATGGCCTCGACCCGCGGCACAAGGCGCTTGATCTCCCGTTCGTTCTTGGTCCCAAAGACCTTACCTAGTAGAGTGTTGATCAAATCGAGAATCCTTCACCGGGGACACACCCGGCCATCTTAAGAAGCCTAGCATATTAGATGACCGACCCGAATGGTAAGTCGCTGGCGAGGTGTTCCCTCTTGGCCGAGTTCTGCGCGGCCAAGCGGAAACCGAGGCGTTCCCCTTCTAGCTCACCGAGCGCATGCGGCGAGCGCGGCGGTTAACCTCTTTACTTACTTGAGGTAAGATTCGGTCATCGGATGCCGTTCTTCTACCATCGCTTTGTCGAGTGTGCCCAGAAGTGGCCGGAGAACGTCGCACTGGAGATCCAAACTCGCGACGGCCTCGAACGCTACACCTATGCCGAAGTGCGCAGCCTGTCCGAGGCGCTGGCTCACTGGCTTATCTCGTCCGGCTACCGCCCGGGCACGCGCTGCGCCATTCTCGCCGCTAATCATCCCCGCTGGGTAACCACCTATCTTGGAATCATTGCCGCAGGTTGCGTTGCTGTGCCGCTCGACACGGCTAGCGATGCAGACGAGGTGGCAACGCTCGTCAACGACAGCGGCGCTTCCCTGCTGTTTTCCGATAGCAAACATCGTCCGGTGGCGCAACAGGCTGTCGAAGCTGCTGCCCAGGTGGCGAGCGCTGCTTCTGAGAGCCGGCTCGAGCGGAAGCAGACGGGGCATGCCGCCAAGAGCCCGGTATTTGCCTCATGGCCGGCAGTCTTCGACATCGACATCCATCAAACATCGCCATCGGCTCCGCCCGACTTTCGACCCGCTCAGGTTGCCTCTGACGACTTGGCCGCCCTTCTCTATACCTCCGGAACCACCGCCGACCCGAAAGGCGTCATGCTCACCCATGCCAATCTCATGGGCGAAGCCGAAGCAGTTTTTGGCTGGGTCCAGATCGGCCCTGGCGATGCGCTTCTCGGCGTGTTGCCCCTGTTTCACGCTTTGGCTCAGATGGCAAATCTCTTGCTGCCGCTGGTGAGCGGTTCCCGGGTTGTTTACCTCGAAAAACTTAACACCAGCGAACTGTTGCGGGCCTTAGGCGAGCGCAATATCACAGCCTTCGCCTGCGTGCCCCAGTTCTTCTATCTCATTCACGAACGAATCCAGAAAGAAGTCCGGGGGCGCGGAAAGTTGGCCCGGGTTGCGATCGGAGCCTTGATGGGGCTCAATCGTTTTATCCGCGCGCTCGGGTGGAATGCCGGCAAGATTTTTTTTCGCCCGATTCACCGCCTGTTCGGCGACAAAATGCGATACCTGGTCACCGGCGGCTCGCGCTGGGACCCGGAGATCGGCCGCGATTTCTATGCTCTGGGCATTGACATCTTGCAGGCCTATGGCTTGACCGAAACCACCGGCGGGGCATTCGCGACTCCACCCTCCGACAACGTCATCGGCTCGGTCGGAAAGCCGCTCCGTGGCGTGGAAGCTCGCATCGTTGACCCCCAGCCTGAGCAAAACGGCGCGGCCGTTGGTGAAATCGCCATTCGTGGACCGATTGTCATGAAAGGGTACTGGAATCGCCCGGACGCGACCGGCCAAGTGCTGCACGATGGCTGGCTCGACACCGGCGACCTCGGCTACTTCGATACCTATGGAAATCTGTTCGTCACCGGCCGCAGAAAGGAAGTAATCGTCCTCAGTTCAGGGAAGAACATCTATCCGGAAGAAATCGAGAGGCATTACCTGAAATCGCCGTTCATCCAGGAAATTTGTGTAATGGGACTCTTAAGCCGGCCTGGCCAGCCCTTCGCGGAGCGTCTACATGCGGTAGTAATCCCGAATTTTGAGATCCTCAAGCAGCGGAAGATCGTAAACGCGAAGCAGGTGATTCGTTTCGACATCGAGACCTTATCCCAGCAATTGCCGCCGAGCAAGCGCATCCTGAGTTACGAAATCTGGCAGGGGAACCTGCCGCGAACGACCACCCGCAAGCTCAAACGTTTTGAGGTGGAAAAGCGGGTTCGCGAACGTCAGGCGGGACAAGGGGAAGACGCGGCCCCGGGGTGCGAGCGCCCCCTGACCGGCGCTGATCAAGCTTGGCTCGATCAAACCGATGTCCAACGCGCCCTCGTGGTGATTCGCGAGGCAGCAAACAATTTTGCCGCGCCGCTGCGCCCCGATCACAGCCTCGAACTCGATCTGGGACTGGATTCGATGCAGCGGGTGGAATTGATGGTCCGACTGGAACAGGAATTGGGCGGCAAAGTGGATGAGTCGCGACTGGCGCAGCTCTACACGGTTCGTGACCTGGTTGATGATGTTCGGCAGAGCGCGGGCCAAGGCAAGCAGTCAGGAAGCCAGCCGGCGGCCTGGGAGGCGATGTTTGCTCAAGAAACCGAGGATCCCGAGGTACTCGCGCTCGGCCAACCGCGCATTCTTGCGGCGACTGGTTTGTTTCTGGTGTTTCGATTCATGCGGGTCCTGGCGCGGCATCTGTTTCGCCTCCAGGTCACCGGCATGGAAAGGATTCCCTCGACCGGACCATTTATTGTCTGCCCTAATCATCAGAGCTTTGTCGATCCCTTCCTGGTCGGATGCGTTATGCCTTGGGCGGTGTTTCGCGAAATGTTCTCAGTAGGAACCAGTGAAATCTTCGGTTCGGGCCTGATGCGCAGGATTGCCCGATTTATGCGGGTCGTGGTGGTGGACCCCGATGCCAATCTCATTCCAGCCATGCGTGCCGGAGCCTATGGCCTGCGCATGGGCCGCGTTCTCATGCTCTTTCCCGAGGGCGAGCGCAGTATTGATGGACCTCCGAAAATATTCAGAAAAGGTGCGGCCATTCTGGCAGCTCACGCACGCGTACCGATTGTACCGGTCGCCATCGAAGGCGCCTACGAAGTTTGGCCGCGGGGCAAAAAGTTCTTTCAGCGGTTGCATCCGGTGAAGCTAAGGTTTGGCAATCCCATTTACCCGCCCTCCACCCCGCATCCGGGCGAGGTGGAATATGCCGAAGTCACACAAGAGCTCGAGCAGCGGGTGATGAATATGTGGACGGAGTTGCGCGGCCAGGACCGTCAAACCAGAGCCCATACCGCACATTAGTGACTGCTGCCGCCGGCGAGCCCAATTCTACTTCGCGCGCGGATGAGTGGCGTCGTAAACAGCTAGCACATGTTTCATGGAGAGGTGGGTGTAACGCTGGGTCGTCGAAAGCCGTTTATGGCCGAGCAGCTCCTGGATCGTCCGCAGGTCCGCCCCCTCCTCCAGCATATGCGCGCCGAAAGCGTGACGCAGGGTGTGGGGGTGAACATCGGGCGACAGCCCATTGGCCACCGCAATCTTCTTGATGATCCTGCCGACGCTGCGAGTGGTTAACCTTCCGCCTCGTTGGTTGATAAGCAACGCTGCTGTCAATTTCTTTGTTTCCGAGAGGATCTGTTGACGCGCCACGAGGTACATGGACAGAGCTTTCCTGGCTGGCTCGCCGAAGGGCACATAACGCTCTTTCTTTCCCTTGCCACGAATAAGAATCGCGTCGTTCGCCGGGCGGACGTCCTCAACATCGATTCCAACCAGCTCTGAATTGCGAATCCCGCATCCGTATAGCAATTCGAGCATGAGTTGCTCGCGTTCCGGGAACGAGGAGGTTTCCGGCGGGTTAACCATGAAAATCGCGCTCATTTCCGCAATCGTCGGCACACGCGGAAGTTTCTTCGGTAGCTTTGGCGTCGACACAAGCAAAGCAGGGTTTGCGACAACTTTCCCTTCTCGCGCCAGCCAGCGGTACAAGGATCGCACTGCCGCCAATGAACGCGCCACCGAAGGCTTGCTCAGCCCACGATCATAAAGATGGGAGAGAAAACCTCGAATGCGAATGTGATCGATCCCTTTCCAATCACTGGCGCCAATGTAAGAGGCGAACATTCCCAGATCATTGGCATAGGCTTTGATCGTGTGCGCCGATGCATTCCTTTGCACCAGTTCGCGCAGGAATTCGTCAGCCGCTCTCTCCACGACAGTTCGTCTGATATTTTCCTTCTGCACGTCAGCCCTCTCGATTATCTCCGGTCAATATGTTCATCGGGCTTTAGCCCGCGGATGATGCTTCTGGTAAACAACCTTTAATCGATCCAGAGCGACATGCGTGTACACCTGCGTCGTGGAAATATCGGCATGACCGAGAATCGTTTGAACAGTGCGCAGGTCGGCGCCGTTTTCCACCATATGGGTGGCGCAGCTATGTCGAAACATATGCGGGCTCGCCCTCCTGCCCGAAACCCGCGCAGCCACTTCGACCATTTGCCACACCCGCTGTCGGGTAAGTGCCTGGCCCCCATTTCGAACGAAGAGCAGTGGCGAGCTTTTGCCGGCGGCAATGATTGGCCTCGCGTCCTCCAGATATTGCTCGAGGCATTTCAGTGCGGGAGCACCGATCGGCGTGACACGTTCCTTGTCGCCCTTTCCGCGGACAAGAAGGTAACCCATGTCGAGTTTGAGATCTTCAAGTTTTGCATTCACAAGTTCTGAGACCCTCAACCCACAGGCGTAGAGCACTTCCAGCATAGCCTTGTCGCGAATCGCGATAGCCTTATCGAGCTTGCGTTTCCCGATGTGGCGCTGGCTTCCTAGCGTAAGCTCCACTTCCTTTTGGCCCAGGGACTTGGGCAGCACTTTCCACTGCTTGGGTGAATCAATGTTCAGCGTGGGATCCTGATGCACGTCCCGGTCGAGCAGCAGGTACCGATAAAGCTGCCGCAAAGCCGAAAGCTTCCGTCCGACCGAACGCCCATCGACGTGGTGAGAGAAAAGTTGGTGAAGAAACCGGCGGACATCATCGCGTTCTGCTGCCACCAGATCACGGCTGCGGTTCTCGAGGAATTCGGCAAACTGCCCGATGTCACTGGTGTACGCCGCAACCGTGAGCCGCGCCAAACCTTTCTCAATGGTGAGATAGTCGCGGAACCGTTTTAGGATTAATTCATTGGTGGCCGGCTTGGACACCCTGCGAGTATGACGAGTCCCTACCGGCCTCGCCAAGTGGCGCAGGTGGCACAGGAGGCGCTTTCGCGTACAGTCTTCGCTGTACACCGGAAGGTGATGTCAGTCGAGGTACCTCTGTGCGCTCGGATGCCGGCGAACAGAACCCGTATTCTCCCTGCCGATGATTATGTCCTGGTTCGGAGGGGTTCGGGGTTTTTGCTCGAGCTCGCTGGATTCGCTGTCGTAGCCGAGGCCTCGGAGGGTGCTTCGATTAGTATCCTGAAAAATTTGGCTGGTCTGGACCTGATTGAGCCCTAGGAATAAGCTTTAAGACGGCTCTCAGGCTTGCATAACACCGCAGGCTTGCAGGTTACCGGATGTCGAGCGGCAGCGTAGCCGGTCAAAGCACGATTTCCACAGGGATGTAGTGTCTATACCCTATGTGGGGTCAGGTCTTTCTTGCATACCCACTACATAAACCCTGGAATTGTGTGTCGGTGCCCACCAGCCTACGTTGTTTCATGTAGCCGTAATTTCGTCGGACTAAGATTCTGGCGCTGGGGATGAACAGAATCGGTCGCCGGCCACAAATGGGGTAAATTCACGATAACGAGGTTCAAATGCCAACTCTTCGAATACTGGTTGCCGATGATCACGAGATCGTGCGACGGGGACTGCGCTCGCTGCTCGAAACCAGGCCAGGATGGGAAGTCTGTGGCGAAGCAGCTGATGGTTGGGAGGCGGTGAGCAAAGCGGCCGAATTGCACCCCGACGTGGTCGCACTCGACGTTGGCATGCCCAACCTGAATGGGCTGGATGCGGCTCGCCAGATTCTCCGGCATGATCCTGGTCAAAAGATTCTCTTCCTGACTATCTATGAGTCAGACCACCTGGCGCGCTCCGTTGCTGCGGTTGGCGCCAAGGGACTTATCCTGAAGTCGGATGCAGGAAAGGATCTGATCAACGCGATAGATTCCTTGCAGCGTAACAGCACTTTCTTCAATTCGCGAATGGCCCAAGCCTTAGGCAGTGATCTGCGCGGCAATCACCGGAACCAGGAAAAAGATGTTCTCACCCGCCGCGAACGCCAGGTTGTGCAACTACTCGCCGAGGGCAAGAGCACCAAAGAGGCAGCTGCGATCCTCGGTTTGCGCGTAAAGACCGCCGAGACCCACCGCAGCAACATCATGTCGAAATTGCGCTTACATTCGGTGAGCGAACTGGTGCTCTATGCAGTTCGCAACAATATCGTACAGGCCCTCGGCCCCGAATCTCTGGCGGCGAGCGCGTCTTCCGATGATAGCGGCCTTCCGCCGCCTGTCCATGAATAGCTGCCTGATTGGAGATTTGCCTGAGTGGATCGAAATTGCGGAAAGCAGGGCCGTTAATCTATCGAGGTCGGAATCGATGGCCACCGGAATTTTGCTACAATCCTGCTAAATGGGACCCAACCAGCCGTTCACCGACGTCCCCACCGCCATTAACGAGGTTCGCGCCGGCCGCATGATCGTCGTCGTCGACGACGAAGATCGCGAGAACGAAGGCGATCTGACCCTGGCCGCCGAGAAGGTCTCGCCCGAAGCTATCAACTTCATGGCTAAGTACGGACGCGGCCTGGTCTGCCTGGCCATGACCGAAGAACGACTGGACCATCTCCGCATCGGCCCTATGAGTATGGAAAATACCTCCCAATATGGGACCGCGTTCTGCGAGGCCATTGACGCGCGCCAAGGCGTGACCACCGGTATCTCCGCTTACGATCGGGCTCGAACCATACAGGTCGCCATCGATCCCCAGACACGCCCGTCCGATCTGGCCCGTCCTGGTCATGTCTTTCCTCTCCGCGCACGCAAGGGGGGAGTGCTCGTACGCGCGGGACAGACGGAAGCTGCCGTAGACCTCGCCCGGCTTGCCGGACTCATCCCGGCGGGAATTATTTGCGAAATTATGAAGGACGACGGCTCCATGGCGCGTGTCCCCGACCTGGTCGAGTTCTGCCGCACTTATGGATTGAAAATGCTCACCGTCGCTGAACTGATCCGCTATCGCATGGCCCATGAACGTTACGTCCGTCGTCTTGGCGAGGCGCTGGTAGACACCGATCATGGAGAATTTCGATTGGTGGCCTACGAAAGCGAAATCGACGGCGGCGAGTCTCACATTGCACTCATTCGCGGCGACATCGACTCTGACACTGCGCCGGTACTGGTGAGGATGCATGCCCATTGCCTCCTCGGAGATGTTTTTGGTGCGACCGGATGCGATTGTCATGCCACGATTGAGGGAGCGATGCAGGCCATCGCCCAGGAAGGCCGCGGTGCTCTGATCTACCTGCACCAAACTTCCAAGGGATTCTCCGTCGAGCGCATGGGCGATAAAACCTTGCTCGCATTCCATCGCGAACGTCGTCTGCCATCGTTGCCGGAAAGCGAGCGCAGAACCCAGCGCGAAATCGGTATCGGCGCACAAATTCTCTCGGATCTGAACCTGCGCCGTATCCGATTGTTAACCAACCATCCGCGCCGAGTCGCAGCTCTAGAAGGGTTCGGCATCGAAATCGTCGAACAGATTCCCGTGCCACTGGCAAGAGTTAAAGCCGGAAGAACCTAGATAACCGTTGCCTCTTTTCTATTCTGTCATTCCGCCCAAAAAGTGAAGTTAAGCAGTGTGCCATGGTCGGCGCTCTCGAAGAGGAACACCGGAAAGCCGTGTAGCGGTGGCCATCCCGACGAGAACCAGGGTACCCTAAGGCCGGTTCCGGCAGAGTCGAGGGAGCTTCTGCTTCATACGACTACTCACAGCTTAGTTCGGCGGCGAACCTGGGTTCGGCATACCACTTGGGTTGGTCGAGCCCGGTGAGCCGGGGGGAGCATCGGTGGGATTGGTACCACCTGGTGACGTCGGTCCGGCAGATGGAGCGGCAGGACGGGTACTGCTAGGGCCAGCGGAGGGTGACGTATCCGGCGCTGCTTCTCCCGGACGCCTGAGGGTGGGAGCGTTGGCAGGCCGCGGCTGGTCTCCCGCTTTAGCCTCGGTCGGTTCTTTCTTGATGTCCACTTCTTTCTCGGTCTTGACGATCTTGTTGCCGCCGACTTTCATGATCTCGTCACGGGTAACTTCATCGCCCACAAAGCGGACGAACTCCACGTCTTGCGGCGGCTCGCCGTATATCCACTCTTCGTATTCCGTCTCTCCATCGCGCTCGCGCTCTTTCTTCGGAGCTCGGCCCTTGGCGTAAATCACCATCTCACGGTTCATCCCCACCAGGACGCGGTGCTCCTTGATGGCCTGTTTTACTTTAGGGGGTACGGTTTCCAGGTAGGCTTCGAGAGGAGACTTGGAATTGAAATCGAACACCGGCATCAGTAATTGCTTGAGCTGAACCGGCGTCATCTCTGGCACGGAGCGATCGAACATCAGATCAACAAAGGATCCGCGAGCATTGGCGTTAGAATCACTGGGCGCAATCGGGGCCGAGCCCCCTCCCACCCCGCCGACCTCAATGCGCTGATACCACTTTTTCTTTTTGACCGGGCCGCCGTTTATCTCAAAGTGAATGCTGCGGGCGTTGATGCGAATATCGCTTATCCTCGCCAGGTCGCCGGGCTTAGCGGCCGGACCGTACGTGGACATCATCATCTGCAGTTCCTGGCCATTGGGAGTCACGACGCCGTTGTGCAGCTTCAGGCCCACTTTGCCCATGGGGAAAGCAGTCCGAATATAGACTAACTCGGTGTCAAACGCATGAATCAGGTTCTCTCGCGTCTCTTTGGACATGGCTGGCGCCTTCGCCAGATCAACGGTCTGAGTACCGGGGGGGCTGTCAGCACTGGCCAGCACCGACAGGAACAGGAGGAGTGCAATGGGGAAACGACAGTGCTGCTTCATATGGAAATCTCGAGGCTAAAAGCTTTGATTCATTATACGGCCCCCGGGGATGGACGAGAAAAGCGTCCGGAGCAGCTACTTGCGTCTAGCAAACAGGGCTTTAACACGATTGCCAGGAGGTAAGAAGCTCATTGCGCCTCGACTCGGACGTCGTCGCTCGTGCCCCTAGCGGCAGGACCTGGGCTTCATTACTCCTGTGGTGTGAGCGACACGAACTCTGGCGTCCGGATCAACCAGGGAAAATGACGCATCCACCGTCGCCCGCGACTGTGCAGGCCTTAGCTCCCATGTCGACTGGCCTGGAAGCTAACGAGATCAATTTGTCTCTCGAGTTCGAGTACCGGCAGCGTTGTTTCTGCGAAGCTTTGATTCTTGCCGGAGCAGGCGGCCAACCTCATCTCCCACTCGGCGGCGCAGCAGCGCCTCGTGCATGGCCCGAATTACATATGTCCCAGTTGATTCCCGACTTCGCGGAGGACCGGTAGAGGCAAGCAGGAAGCGCGAGTCGATTTCGGCGGCCCCAAGGGGAGTGGCTTCGCGTGAATGCCGTTAACATCAAGATCAAACGCGCTGATGCCGCCGTACAGCGCAGGATAGTGTCCTGGCAGCCGGGGAGGACAGTAATCATTTGAGCTTCGACGTTCTGCCGATCAATGCCGATTTGCTCAAGCGTAAGACTGCGTCCGGTGAACGGGGCAGGGTTGCCGTGGCGGCAACCGTCAGCGCGGGGCAACCGCAATGCCGGCCCTACGGGATTCGGTTTCCATCACCGAGCCTTGTTACCGGACGAAAAACTGGACCGTGCTAAGAGACACAGGATGTGCGAACTTGCCTGCTGAGGGCATCAACCTTGATGGATTTTTCGGCGAGAGTCGCGTTAACACAACCGGATCCGCTTCACTTGAAACGGGAGAATGCAGCCGGTCGCCCGGATCTCGAGCCGAAATTCGGGGTTGATAGCAGGGGATGGAATGCGTAGTGCGGTGCCGCAGTTCCATGGTGTTGCAGGCGAGACGCTACGGCAAGGCGCCTGCGCCACAGTCGGGAAATCATCTCTAGTTGCGCAGCATGACCTGACGGGCCTGAGAATTATCCGCCTGGTCTAGCGCATTACCTCTGCCGCGGCGGCAAGGGTCTCGGGTACAACACTGTCGATATCGGCATCGCTGGTACGGTGATTTATCACACAAGCGCGCAGACAGAATTTGGCAGCGAGAGTTGCATTCGACAGGTACACACGACCGCGCTCGTTGAGGCGCTTTAGAATGGCCGGATTGAGACGGTTCAGCTCGGCTTCCGAAAGTCCCCCTTTGCCGAGGTAGCGGAAGCAGACAGAGCTGAGTTCGACCGGCGCAACCAATTCGAGCTCCCTCTGTTCCACGACGCACTCAGCCAGCCGCCGTGCATGTGCCAGGTCATTCTTGATGGATTGCCGAAACGCCTCAAGCCCGTGATAACGCAAGGACAGCCAAAGCTTCAATGCGCGGAAGCGACGAGAAAGTTCCAATGATTCCTCGAAAAATGCAAAGCTTTCGATCGGATCCGTGCTGAGTGCACTCGCATACGCCCCCGTGTGCGAAAAGGCTGCGCGGGCAGCGCTGGCATCGCGAAATAAGAGACAACCGCAGTCCACCGGCTGGTAGAGCCATTTATGCGGATCGAGGGAAATCGAATCGGCAAGTGCCAAACCTTGAAACCGATCGCGCGCGGCAATGGCCGCCAACGCGCCGTAGGCTCCGTCCACGTGCAGCCAGGCTCCATGCCGGCGCGCAATTTCGGAAAGTTGTGGCAGCGGGTCGACCGCTCCGGTATTCACTGTGCCCGCACAAGCAACGACGGCAATGGGAACGGCACCGGCGGCACGGTCGCGGAGCATCATTCGTTCAAGCTGTTCGGGACAGATTCGAAAGCTCTGGTCAGTAGGAACGAGCCGCAGGTTGTCACGTCCGATTCCAAGCAAAGCAATGCCCTTCGGAATGGACATGTGCACTTCTTCTGAGGCATAGATAACACCGCGCCGGCTACCCAGCCCCTGGACGTTGGCCGGCAGCGTGGCCTCGCGTGCCATGGCCAAAGCCATCAGGTTCGCGTATGAGCCACCCCCAGTGAGGCTTCCCTGAAACCCGCCACACCCGATGGCATCGGCCAGCCACGACACAACCGCTTTCTCGATAGCCACCCCGGCGGGAGACGAGCGCCACGCAGTTACGTTTGGTTAAGCACGCTGCTTAGCAAATCGGCAATTGCAGCAACCGGCTCGCCCGAACCGAGGACATACCCGAAAAAGCGGCCGTTCTGAGCCCGCGAATTCTGGATAATGCAGTCTAGCTGGGCAACAACCTCGTCTTTCAGGCCTTCCCTCGGCCATCCGCCCTGGAACATACGCTCTGCTTCGACACCGCTGATCTTCGGTGCAATCGGCTGCGTGTCAAAGTCCTCCAGATACCGCAGGCTCAGCTTCCCGACTTCATCCAGCAGGCGCTGAAGTTGGTCCGGAGAAATCTCGAGAGGGTTCATTCGCGGGAATTCTACAGGATTGAGCGGGAATTGAGAGGTTCAAGGATTCATTGGTTGAGAGTTGCGACATTCGACGCGCAGGAGATGGCTCAATGAATAAAGCGCCATTCACCTGATGGCGAATCTCTTAAAGAATGAACGATTCCATTCCGGATTAGCCGGCGGCGGGCGGATCGCTCGGAAACGGCTTCGCGACTCGGTTATCGAGCAACTCCTGGATTTTGGTGAGGATGTATTGCGGCTCTTCCTCACCCTTGCGCAACCATATGTCAGCCAGTCCTAACGTCTCATCGAGCAATGTGCCATAGGCGGACAGGATCATGATGGGCGTATCCGGGCTCAGACGTTTGATTTCGCGAGCTACCGCTATGCCATTCATCCCCGACATCCAGTAATCAAGCACCACCGCATCCACCACCTGAGCTTGAAAAGCTTTGATCCCCTCCGCCCCCGAGCGTGCGCATACTACATGGTATCCGGCTGATTCGAGCAGCATTCGCCGGACTTGCAGACCGGGTTCCTCGTCGTCAATGCACAAAATCGTGGCCCGCTTGGAAGGCATTGTGGCTTACTCTCCCCGAACCATGTGGACAATCTCAAGGAAAGAGTTCGAGGTTGGTCAATCTGATGAAGTAGTTCGGCACCGAGTTGTTTCTGCGAGCCATTCTAGCCGAAAACTGTGGAGGTAACGCAAGCCCCTGCCCGGGGCTACCGGGGCTAGTTCGCGGTTGAGTCCTGAATTCTGCCTTTCCATACCCCTCCCCGACCTTGCCAGTACAATATCGCCGAGTGGATCGTTGCCGCCAGGTAGAACAGTGCGACCAGCGGCAGTGTCGGCGCGCGCAGCAGCGAAAGCCTATACAAGCGGACCGACGGCCAGAAGCAGATCGACATGAGCAGCCAGGAGCAGAGCCCCATCGCCAGAGCCAGCCAGCCCCCCAATAACAGAAGCGGCGGAGCAACGAAAACAACGATCAGCGCAAGCAGTGTGCCGATCAACAGGGCCGTAGAGTGGCCTAGTTGCGTAAAGGCATTGCGAGAGATCATCTGTTCGACATCCGACCAGCTGCGGTACTCGCGCAGACTACGAGTGCGCGTGGTGGCACCCAGAAAAATACGCCCGCTGGTTCTCTTTATTCGTTTCGCCAAAGCGCAATCGTCGATCAGTTCGCCGCGAATGGCGCTGATTCCGCCAGCCCGCGCTAGTGCGCTCGGGCGGATTAGCATGCACCCACCGGCAGCAGCCGCCGTTTTTCGCTCCCCCTGAGCGACCCAGACCGGCGGATACAGCATGAAAAAGAAAAACAGAAACGCAGGGATAAGCATGCGCTCGGCCGGCGACTCACAGTGCAATTGGACCATGAGGGAAACGAGATCGAAATTTCCGGTTTCGGCACGGCCGACCAACGCATTCACATTATCCGGAGCGTGCGTGATATCGGCATCTGTGAGCAGGAGGTAGTCGGCTTCCGAACTGCCCAGCTGCCGGAGTCCTTCGGAGAGCGCCCATAGTTTGCCTGTCCATTCGTCGGGCGGGGGCGTGGCGTAGAACGCTTGAAAACGGTCGGCTGCGTGAACTGAACGCGCGGCCTCGAGAGCTACTTCGCGAGTCCCATCCGAACTACTATCGTCGATTACCAGGACAGCAACTTTGCCGGGATAATTCTGGGTCAGCAGCGAAACTACCGCTTTGTCGATAACTGCTGCTTCGTCCCGGGCAGGTATGAGGGCGAGGATTTTCTGGGTGGCGCCTTCCGCAGGAGGGAACGCGGTTTCGTGAATTCGCCAAAAACCAGCGCGGAACAAAGTGAGATATGTCCACGCAGCCAGCGAGGCAGCTCCCACAAGTTCCGCCATTCTGTGAAATAAATGTGCCAACGCCGTTAGTAGAACGCATTGGTTACGCCGCACCACGAATATAACGCGTCTGGCGCAGGCAAGCTATGCCCCGTGCAGGCCAAAAGCAGGTTTTCTACTTAAGCGGCGACGTGGGTTCGAGTGCCCATCTGCAGACAGTTTGCCAGCGCTTGCAGGGCGTACAATGCATCCTCGAGGTCTTCGGTTTCCTCGACGTGATTCCCCTCGCAGTTGAAGAGTTCACGTCCGCGCATAACAACTGCGTTCCGGGCCTCGGAGATCCTCTGGGGCATTTTCGCGCGGTCAACTTCAAATAGGGCGGCTTTGTACAGATCACGCCAGCTTGGGTAGGCAGGACGAGTCGTGGCGGCGTTCATGAAGCAAAACCTCTGCTACTTTTATCGTATGAAAGAGAGTGAACAACAAGTGAATTTTTGTTTCATACAGGAAAGTTTCTAGCCGCCTACAGCCTTTACCTGAGACCGATTTAAAGCGTTTGGTTACGGAATCCAATGCGATGGAGCAGAGTTGCTCATCATCACCACAAACAGAATGGGCAGGTATAGTACTGTCGCCTGCAGTAATTGTCGGGCCCGCATCTTGGAGACGGCATGCGTCAGCGGAGCATTGAGCGTGGTCAGACGAACCCCGAAATACAGCAAACCAAGGCTGAGCAGCAGAGCGCTCACCAGGTACAGCCTTCCTGCCATGCCTAAAAACGTTGGCAGGAGACTCACCGGAATAAGCAATAGCGTGTAAATCAGGATCCGGATCGCCGTGGAGCGGCCGTTTTCCTCAACGACGGGCAGCATACGGATTTCGCCGCGTGCATAGTCCTCCCGGTACAACCAGGCGATCGAAAAGAAATGCGGGAATTGCCAGAAGAACAGTATGCCGAATAATACCAGCGTCCCCCAATCGAACCGGTCACGAGCCGCGGTCCAACCAAGCACACCAGGCATAGCACCTGGAAAGGCGCCCACAAAGGTACAAATCGGAGAAACGCGTTTGAGAGGGGTGTATGCGACCAGGTATACAACCGATGTGAGGAATGCCAATACTCCGGTAAGCGGGTTGCAGAAAAAGTAGAGATAAAGCGAGCCTCCGACGCACAGCAATTCCCCTGCGATGAAACCATGCAGTAGGCTCATGCGGCCGGCAGGTATGGGCCGTTGCGACGTACGGCGCATGTGCTGGTCGACGTCGTGTTCCATCACCTCGTTAAGAGCCGCGGTCCCGCTTGAGACCAGAGCGATTCCGAACAGGCTATGGAATAAGCCCCAGGAAAACGTGGCCAATCCTGCTTTATGGGCTGCAAAGTAATAACCGCACCAGGCTGTCATCACGATCAGGGAGGTAACGCGGAGCTTCGTCAGTTGGGCGTAGTCGCGCAATAGGGTAACCACGCGAACGCGGCCGAATGCAAATGGCTGTCGGGCGGTGCTCATTTCGTCTCCTTGCAGGATTGAGACCAGCAGGTGAGTCTATCGTATTCGCTGCTCCGCTGTCTTGAGTGCCGCGTGATCGACGTGACCGAGCAGACAGCGCGTCCAGGAGGCTCCATCCGGCAAATGCCTGGCTTGCCACTGCTGGAGACGGGCCTGGGGCAGGGCCATCCCGCCATCCTCCACGTGAAGACTTACCACCACAGCGCCGACTTCAGCAGTGGTGCTGGAAACCTCGTTGAAAGCTGTTGCCTAAACCAGACTTGACCACTCCCGACGATCAGTTATCCGTGTCTGGCGTTGACTGTCGCAGCTCATCGATGACAGCTTGCGAGCCGCTTTGCTTTGTCGATTACCCGGGTTCTTGCTGGCCTTCTGATCCCGTCATCGGTATTTTTCTCCGCATAATTTTATCGGCTAGCTTCAAGCCATGTACTAGCCCCAGAGATACTTTCGGGATCAATATGCTCCGGTGCTGTGCTCGGAGGCTTGCTCTAGATTCGACCCTGTTCCTGACAACACCCAGCGTCAGCATCTTGGTTTTCTTTTATCTGTGCCGGATCAACAATCAGTTTGAAGAAAGCCCTAATCGAAATACCTCTCTCTAGCGGAAGACTATAACCCCCTTGCCGACCGCGTCGAAGTTCAGGGGAGTCTGCGGCCTTCATGAGCCCAGCCCCGTTGGGAGCGGGATCTAGTGTGGTCCAGCTTTCGGTAGGCGC
The DNA here is from genome assembly GCA_051986135.1 of Terriglobales bacterium. Classification (GTDB taxonomy): domain Bacteria; phylum Acidobacteriota; class Terriglobia; order Terriglobales; family Acidobacteriaceae; genus Gp1-AA122. The sequence goes on from JBPYDQ010000657.1 coordinate 26,737, forward strand.
GCCGAAGGTCTTGTGATTAGACGTTTTTTCCTATGCTCGAGCCAACTTCAAAGAATCAGGTCAGAATTAGGGTAGTTGGGGACATTGGCCCCAAATTTCTGCCAAAGCGCAACCGGCGGGGCCACAAATAGAGATAGAAAGATGCCACACTCGAAGCCGCCCGCAGTTGCTGCGGAAAAAAGCACTCTAGTTCCGTCCAGAATTTGAGCCAAGAAAGAAACGGAGTGGCTTACCGAAAGCCACTCCGGATTTTTCTTACGCGGCCAATGCGCAGCTATCGTGATTGCAGCCGCATTCCGAGCTGCTCTTACCCTGCCGTGCAGAATCGGCACAGGCTGTACTGCAATACTGCTGTCCAGGCTCGACCTGGCACGTACATCCCGGATGCGCACACTTTTTCATGGTGGTCGGATTAGCTGAGGTACTCATGTCCGAATCCTTTCTTGGTGCCGTGAGATGGGCCATTGCGGCGCGCCGTTGCTTTGCGTGCTTTGCGGCAATCGGTTGACCGGAGACCGAGCAATCCCTAGAATCAGAAATGCCCGTGCTATTCGGGTTCCAGCCTGCAAGTTGCTGCCCCCTCGTTCAACGGCAGGACAGCTGACTCTGGATCAGCATATCGGGGTTCGAATCCCTGGGGGGCAGCCAAAGATTCTAAAGGACTTACTTCTCCGGATTTCCTGAAAAACCCCCGAAAAAGGCCGACCGGTAACAAAAACCGGTAACATTTTGTGCGCGTACACCGAGGAACACTGCTGTATCTCGGTCACAATTGCTGCCACCGGCAAGCGCATTCTTTCGTTTGGGCGAACTTTAGGCGGCGTTTGACGAAACGGGCGACCCGTAGGAAAACATGCCCCATGAAGAACGGCAAACGCCCCAAGTTGCCACGCGGCCTGCGCTGGAAGAGTGACTCCCCGTTCATCTGGTTCAGCTGGCGTGATGCCTGCGGCAAGCAACATCAGAAAAACACCCAGACCACCGACCCCGCGAAAGCGCTGGGCATCAAGCTCGACTTTCTCGCCGGCGAGCAACAAGAAATCGAGCAGATCAAAACCCAATCCGAAGACATGGGCAAGCTGCCCATACGCCGTGTCGCCGATCTCTACTTTGAGTGGAAGGCCGCGAGCAGCGCCGCGGTCACAATCGAACGCGAACGGCGCATTTTCAATTCGGTGCGGAAATTCTTCGGGTCCCAGCTACCGGCGAAGGCGATCAAGTTGCCCATGATCCAGCAGTATCAGCAGCAGCGACGTCAGCATGTGAGCGAGACGATGAAGCAGATTGTGACCGCGCGCAGTGTGAACTACGAAATGCAACTGCTGCGCAACATGCTGAAGTTCGCCCACTGCTGGACGGGTGATCTGGCCGCAGGCTACAAGCCTCTTCGACAGGTGAAGTCGCGTGTCGGCAAGTGCGCCGCCAAAGAACAAGTGATGAAAATCATCAAGACGGCGAAAGCGAACGAGTACTGGCAGGTAGCCATGTGGTGTGCCGCTGTAGCCATCGGTACAGGGTGCCGAGGGGGTGAGATCCGTCGGCTGCAGCTCGGGGACATCGACTTGGAGAATAGGAAGGTCGTAATTCGACGTGAGATCGCGAAGAACCGCAAGCGGCGCGAGCCGCGTTTGATGGCCCTGGCGCAATGGGGGCTGCGGCATCTCCTGGAACGCGCGCGCACCCTGGGCGCAACTGAGCCGCAGCACTACTTGCTGCCGCTGCAACGGATGCAATCGCGTTACTACCACAAAGGCGAGGATCCTAAGTGGGACGTGAGTCGGCCAATGTTCTCATGGACACGATCCTGGCGGAAGCTGGTGGCGGAGTGCGGCATGCCGGGATTCCGCTTTCATGATCTTCGGCACACATTTCGCACGTGGGGCGCTGAGGCGGGCGTGCCGCTGGAGGTGATGATGGCGCAGCTCGGGCACATGGACCGGGAGACCTCTCTGGAGTACGTGCATATCCAGCAGCGTGCTCTGGAATGTGCCCAGCAGTTGATCGAGTCCGAGCAGAAAGAAATTCTGGCGATGGCGCAGGGCCGAAAGCCGAAGGCGAGGGTCCGCCGCCGCGCCAAAACCGAAGAGATCCGGGCCGAGCGCACCGCAACCAGATCCACTGCCACGCCGGCGGGCACACATGCTATTTCCCCAACCCTGATTTCTGGGCAGAGCCCTTCTGCGCGGCCACAATTGAAAGCAGGCTCAGGACACTGACAAGCGGTCCGTCCTCGGCGCCACAGCCCTCCGGGCTCTCGCGCCTTCGTTTTGACCGAATACGCATTCGGGGTTACAAGGAAGATCTCAGAGCATGGAGTTTGCAGATGAGAACCTCAAACAACGCACTTCGGGTCGCGCGACCAACACCCCGTTCGGCACAAGAACAAAGCCCACTCCCTGCCCTAGACACTGAGCCAGCTCCAAACCGCGCGGAGCCGCGACTGGTACGGCCGGCACAGGACAGCAACGGGCACCACATGGAACAATCGCTGCGCATGTATACCGAAGAGCAAGTGGCAGAGATATTACAGGTATCACTATCCCAACTGCGAAAGTGGCGCATGAAGCAGCACGAAGGGCAGCGTCAGGGTGGTCCCCCGTTTCGCAAGATTGGCCGCCTGGTGCGATATCCAGAAGCCGCATTGCGCGTTTATATAAACAGTGAACAAAGAGACCCCCAGCGCTATGACCAGGCCCTCCTCTGAAGGCCTTGGTATCGACTTCCCGTCAGACAAAATGTGTTTGGTGGACAAAAGTTCGTGAGGCATGGCGGCCCAGCAGAGCGCGTCCCATCGACAGCGCGGGCCAGAACCGCTCGAGAAGTGCGGGGTGGCACCCGCGTGCACGAGCCCCACATGAGCCTCATTCCATAATTGCATCTACGTTCTAGCTTGTAATCTTCATAATTGCA
>JBPYDQ010000658.1:0-5360 GCA_051986135.1 Terriglobales bacterium
ACCAGAGCGACGAACTCTACCGTTTTTGGAGAAGGGCAGTTGCACGTTCATTCGACTGGATTGAATGACGCCCATTCCAACCAATGTTTGCGTGGCCATAGGAAGAGCGGGAGGCAAATGTGGCGGAGCGCAGGCGGTGGTCAAAGAGGCGGCTAGGAGGCCCTTCGTTCGCGCTCGTGCTCCCGTCGTTCCTGCCGGCGATAGACGGGGCGGTCAAAATCGGTAAGGTTGGCTGCGCCAATAATGCTGCCGCCTTGCAGCGTGAAGAATTTCTTTTGCTTGTCGTCTTCGAATTTCATGAAACGGGGCATCTCCGCGACCATGGCGGCCAGCCCGACATCGATCTTGCAATGGGTCGGGAAACTGATGAAGTTGGCGACCCCGCCGGGATAATCCGTTAATAAGCTGAGGGTCAAATCCACGCCGCTGCAGACCAGGGCTCCGAGTGCGGCCCGTTTATTGCGGCGCCAGAACAGAGCGGCTGCGACCAGAAACATGCCTGCCGTGATGTAATCGACAATCGCGTGAGTCCTGGGCGAAATAACCTTTGGAAGGCGCTTGGTGACGGTCCCGGCTACGTAGTTCATCATTGGCATCGCGGTTCCCCTTCCAGCTTTCGCCGGCTACGATTTTTGCGAAAATGGCTCGCTGCGACCCGGCATTCATTGGCCGATCATTTGCGAGTGAAAATTCCGGCGAGGCTATAGCCCATGCCAAGTCCTAGCAAGGCCGCAACAGCAGATGCTGCGGGAGCATACTGCCGAACGTTTCGTTTCAGGTTCAGGCGCTGGCGGACTTGCCAACGCAGCTCTTCGACCGAACTATGCAAACGTCGGCGGGTATCACTAGCCCGAACTTCCAGTGTCTCCGCAGGTATGCGGCTCAGATCTGATTCCGGGTTTCTTGTTGCAGCCATATTTTGTCCTCCTTAAGCACCTGGATCGTGCGCTTCGGGGCAAGATCCCGGAATTGGCGGACGGCGGCGACTCCCAGCATTGCCGCCAGCACTGTCCACAGCAAGCCGATAATCAGGAATCCGAAGAACCAGGCGTAAGCGCTGCCCCAAAATGCGGCGGCGACCAGGGCTGCCAAGGCTAGGGTCAAAACGAGAAATCCTACCGCGCCCAACAGGAGCGCAATCGCGGCGTACATCGCACCAATCTTGGAGGTGTTTAGTTTCTCGCGCATCTCGGCCACAAACATGCTGACGCGCGTGTGCAGAAATTCCTTTGCTTCTTCTCTAATCTCGCCGATTACTTCCCCTAGGCTGCGTCCATTGGTTTTGACATTTCCTTCAGGCATCGCGACTTGACCTCCAAATGCGCAACAACACACCGGCAATAAAGGCTGCCGCCGCGATTCCAGCTATCACCTGGAGCGGATGTTCATCGACAACATCACTCGCACGCGATCGCACTCGGTTGAATACGTGCGCGGTTTTGTGTCGCGATTCCCGATAGAGATCGGTAGCACGATTTTTAGCTTGGGTAAGCGCTGCTCGGGTCTTATGTTGTGCCTCCTCGAGCGCATAAGCTGCCGTCTGTTTCACCCGCGAAGCAGTCCCCTTCGCCCCTCCAACCCTATAGCGCACTGCCTCCTTCCATTTTGTTTGCCGTCGAGCGCGGGGAAATTGCCGCTCCGCTGGAATGGACGAAGCCGTGTAATCTACCAGTTCAGGCCCTCGCCGGGGCGGGGAAAAAATCGGTTCTTCTTCGTTCGACTTGGCCCTCTGGTTCGTTGGTGGGTCTGGGGTCGGTTCTGACGCCATATCCGTCACGCGCCCTCGCTGTAGGAACATTCCCTGCGAATATTTGGATGGCAACAGGGTCGGCGGGTTTGCAGCAAAAGCAGAGCTGACGGACAGGGTAGCTGGACGGTTCGGGAAACGAGTGCAGTCACTCCTTTAAGGGAACGAGCGGATGAACGCCCTGGCAAAGTACATCGCGACCCTGCGCAGGCTGCCATCGCCCTCGGAGACGGGGATGACCGGACCGCGGCAGTATACCGCGTGACCCGTTCAGCGAGGAGCCAGCCACCGCCCTGGCGGGTTTGGCAACAGCCGGGTCAGCGAGGCGACGGGGGAGACGGGGTTAAATGGAATCCAGGAATCGAAAACACAACCAGTCCTACCACCAATTGCCTTCAGTGTCGTCTCCCGGGGTCAGGTGAAGTCGACAACCATTCTTGGTAACTACACGAACCAAATCAGGTGCAGTGCGCGACGCGCATCGGGAGCGCTGGAGATAAGGCGCGGCGGATGCTCTGGGGCAGGGTGCCGCGTGTTGTCCTTATTGTGCTGCGGAACGGGCTCGGTCGACGAGGCCTTTCTTTCGAGCAACTTGTCTTTTATAGACGTCAATTCTTCGCTGTCCGACATCAGTTCTGTGATAAGCCAACGCTGCGAGGTGATGGTCCGGTTTTGCTCGATGAGCACGAGCACCATCAGTCCCTAGGACTCAGGACGAGAACCGTCAGCAGCGGAAGCATCGAAGGTTTGATTTGGGTCTGTCAATCGGAAGGATTAGGGCGACCTCTGAGATCAACCAAGTACCCCGATCGCTAGCCCGGCATGCGGGCCAACCTTAAGTTGCAGCTACCTGGCCGACAGTTGTTTCTGAACTAACCTATTGAAGGTAAGTACCCTTGGAAGCAGTCGAGATCTGCCCTTGACTCAAGTGGCTTTAAGCCACTCGACATAAAAGGTAGCACGATTGCAGCACGGGCGTAAGCTTGCGCGAAAGAAGCGTCCAATGTCCATTGCCGCTTTTCGAGTGGTGCCGCTATTTGCCGGATAAGACTAGCTTGGCAATCGTCTGCAGTTGCATGTTGGAGGTGCCTTCGTAAATCTTGCCGATCTTTGAATCGCGCCAGTATTTCTCAACGGGGTAGTCCTTGGTGAAACCGTATCCGCCGTAAATTTCGACGGCCAATGAGGTTACCCTCTCGGCCACCTGTGAGCAGAACAGTTTGGTCATGGCAGCTTCCTTGACAAAGTTCATGCCCGCGTCTTTCATTCGGGCCGCGTTATAGACCATGAGCCGGGCGGCTTCAATCTCGGTCGCCATCTGCGCCAGTTGGAATTGGATTGCCTGAAAATTGGCGATGGGCTTACCAAACTGCCGGCGTTCCTGCGCGTATTTTGCGGCATATTCCCATGCGCCTCGGGCCACTCCGGCCATTTGAGCGCCGATTCCGATGCGACCTTCGTTGAGTGTCTCGATGGCGATCTTGTAGCCCCTGCCGGGTTCGCCGAGCACGCTCGATTTCGGTACTCGGCAATCCTCCAGAATTAATTCGCATGTGGACGAAGCGCGAATGCCGAGCTTGTCCTCTTTCCTGCCAACCGTAAATCCAGCAGCGCCCTTTTCGATAATAAACGCGGTGATCCCTTTGTAGCCTGCGGCTGGATCAATCGTGGCAAAGAGAATGAAGATGCCGGCTTCTTTGCCATTGGTAATCCAGAGCTTACGGCCATTGAGCACATAATCGCTGCCCTTCAGTTCAGCCCGGGTTTCGAGCGCAAATGCGTCCGAGCCCGACCCGGCCTCGCTGAGCGCATAGGCGCCCACCGTATCGGCAGCCATTTTCGGCAGATACTGCTTTCTCTGCTGCTCGCTGGCCCATCGCAGAAGCGCGTTGTTGACCAGGGTATTTTGCACGTCGACGACAACCCCCGCGGAGGCATCCACGCGCGAAAACTCTTCTACCGCCAGAATGGCCTCGAAGAACGTACCCGCACCCCCGCCATACTGCTCGGGAATCTCAATGCCCATAAGCCCAAGCTGAAAAAATTGCTGAATCAGCGAATCATCGAATACCCCCTTTTCGTCCATCTCCTTGACCCGCGGCCGGATTTTCTCCTCGGCAAATTGCTGGATATTCTCCCGGAAAAGGTTTTCATCCTCGGTGAATGAGGTGAGTGGCGCAGATTGGGTCGAAGTCAGTGCTGCTTCGGGCATCAGAGCACCTTCCTAACAAGATACGAACCAAAAATTTTAGCACTTGAAATGGTTACTCAGAGTGGTGAAACGCCGGGTGAGCCGCAATCATGTGGAGCTACGAGGAGTCCTTCGCCGCAGAGTGCGGTGAAAGTAAGTCGACGGCCATTTTCGTTATTTGCGAACCAGCTTGAGACCGTCTGCCTGCAGAATGCGCTGAATCTGGTTGCGAGCATGGACTGACCATGGCCCGCTTGTATCAAGCTTGACATAAGCCTGCCAATGCTTCAGGGCTTTGCGCGGCTCTCGGGTTTTCTCGTAGGCGAGCGCAAGATTATAGTGCGCATCGGCGTAAGTGGGCGCCAGCTGCAGCGCTGTTCGATATGTCTGGATGGCTTCGGCGACCCGGCCAGTCTCGTCCAGCACATTACCTAAATCGAAGTAAGCCAAGGCATAACGGGGATCGATCTGGATGGCAGCCCGGTAATGCTGTTCCGCACCTTGGTACTGCTGGTGATTATAGTAGAGCGTGCCGAGATTGATATGGGCGGCGGAGTGTGCCGGTTCAACTTCTAGCACTTTCAGATAACAGTCGATCGCCGCAGACTGCGTTGCCGGATTTTCCTCGAGCGCGATGCCGCGGGCGAATAGCTCAGCGGCATTCTCGACACTCACCGACTTGGAGGCTGACGAACGCTTACTCGCTACGACTTTTGCCTCGGAAGAGAAGTCCATCAGAAATTGTCCGGCGATCGGCTCGAGCAATTTGCCCTCGTGGCGAAACGCGATGCGATGGTGCTGCGTGCGATAGGCTCCAGCCTCGACCAAGGGATTCTCCATGCCCGCAGCTTGCTTCTGCATGGCCCGAAGAGACTGCCTGATAATGCCTGGACGAACCTTTTCGGCGCACAGGTCCCGTACCTTCTTAATTTGCAGGAGATCAAAGAAAGAGTAGGTTTCGGCAGTGGCCACTAGCCCGACCCGTTCCCATGCCGCCACCTGTCGTTGCGTAATCCGCAGGATCCGTAGCAGGTCAGCTCGACTGTATCGATACACGGTTTTGTGTGTTGGTTCAGCCCGTATTATCAGAGACTTCGGTTGCGGTTGGCAAGGGCAATCTATTGTGGAAATCGCAGGAGGAACAGGAAGGCTCATCCTATCGTGTGACGACCAGCTTGTGCTTTTCCGACAGGATGAGGGCTTGGGCTCGCCTTTTTCTGGGACAGTACCCGAAGATGGAACCCGTCTGATCCTATGAATCAGACGTAGCATGGACCACATACGCGCAGCCGGTAGGCGTCACTTGTTGCCCGGACCGAGTCCGAGATTGGTAGCCCTCAGACTCGTTTGAATACCGCCATCGTCTTCGCCGTGGACCCACGTTCTGATCCTGGGTCAGCTTGTCATCCACCCAAACTTATA
>JBPYDQ010000659.1:0-4497 GCA_051986135.1 Terriglobales bacterium
CGGATCCCACGCACGTATGTGGTAGTCACAAAGGGACGGATTATAAGGCGACAAGGAGAGAGCCCACCGTGGATGTAATCGTCTTGCCCGAAGTTGCATCCGCAGTCTGAAGTTTGAACACAAAAACGGCAAAAAACTCCGCGTGAACCTCCTCCAACTTGGGAATTCAGGTTTAGGGCAGCCATGGCTTGATTGCACCAGCTTTTAGATTAGAAATGGTGCCGCAGCTTCGCTGATTCTGGAAGGCATGCTCCCAAACCTGAAACGGCGTAAACTCATCCAGGCGAATATCAAGCGTTGCTGGGTTGTTAGTAAGCAGGTGCGTTTGTGTCCCAGACACGAGGATCACGTATATGAAAGCGCCAGATGAACAACTTGGCGCGATTATTGACACGATCCCAGCACGGGCTTGGTCTGCCCGGCCGGATGGTGGTGGGAATTAGGCACGTCTTTAGTGTCTGCGGGTTACAATCGGGGCATCCGGCACCGTTTTAGAAAGGGATAGCGTGACCAAGAGCTTTATCTCGCGGCGCGAGTTGCTTCGTGCGAGTCTCGCAAGCGCAGCCATTGCGGCAAGTGGTCCAGGGGTAAGAATGGCTGGTGAAGCAGCGCCGTTGTCAGCGAGCGACCCCGTTGACGCGATCGTACAAACGACGTCGCAGGTGACCGAGCCTCTACAGACTCTCAGTCCGATCGAAGCCGAGACGCTCGAAGCTATTGTTGCTCGACTTATTCCGACCGACGCCAATGGGCCAGGCGCCACCGAAGCACGAGCAGCACGGTACATTGATCGCGCCCTGGCCGGCGCGCTGGCGTCCTCGCGTCCTGCGTATGCCGAAGGTCTTGCGGCTGTCGAGCGCTACGCCCGAACAGTAAAACAAGCGCCGTTTGCCAAGCTCTCTCCGGAAGATCAGGACGCAGTGCTAACCGATATCGAGAACAACGTAGCGACAGGTTTCTCACCGAACTCGGCCACGTTCTTTGATCTGTTGCGAAACCACACGGTCCAAGGAATGTTTTGCGACCCCTATTACGGAGGAAACGCGAACTTTATAGGATGGGATCTCTTGGGGTATCCGGGAGTTCGCACAGCAGTTTCCCCAGATCAGCAACGCATGGGAATCGAACTCGCTCCCAATCACAAGTCAGCATACGAATACGAAATGTTTACGAAAGCTTCTGCTCAAGCGAATTGGAAAGTGGGCCAACCCGATGGCGACTAGACTAAAAGAGACCGACGTCGCTATCGTTGGTCTCGGTGCCGCTGGCGGCGTAGCGGCTCTGCCGTTGGCTCAAGCTGGACTCGACGTGATTGGACTTGAAGCTGGTACTCGGTTAACCAAACGCGACTTTGCACCGGACGAATTGAGGAACAACTTCCGCGGTTGGCCTCAAGCGGTTCAAAAGGCAAATCAAGAGATTCCGACGCACCGGCCGAATGCGGCGGCACCGTACTCGCCGCGCCTGACCATGCACCCCATGATGAATGCAGTGGGCGGGACGACGCTGCATTACTGGGCACAGAGCTGGCGCTTGAATCCATGGGATTTCAAAGTCGTAAGCGAGACCAAGCACCGTTACGGCGCCAGCCGAATCCCAAAGGGTTCCACAGTCGAAGATTGGCCGTTTGGTTTGGAAGAACTCGAACCGTATTACGACCAAGTTGAGTACGAAATCGGAGTGTCGGGCAAAGCGGGCAATATCAACGGCAAAATCGATGCGCAGGGAAACATCTTCGAGGGCGCCCGCCAGAGAGAATACCCGATGCCGCCATTGCGTAGCACCGGATTCGTCGATGTGATGACCGCGGCTGCACGGTCGCTCGGCTGGCATCCATTTCCCGGTCCAGCTGCGATTAATTCGCAAACGTATCAAAATCGATCCGGGTGCATGTATCACGGTTATTGCAATCGTGGTGGTTGTCACGTCGATGCAAAGAGTTCGACTGCAGTCACTACAATTCCGAAGGCAGAAGCGACGGGCCGACTCAAGGTCGTTACGCGCGCCCACGTCACTACGCTCGAAGTCGATAACCAAGGCCGCGTCAGCGGAGTTAATTACCTGCGCGAGGGCAACGAATACTTCCAACCGGCTAAGGTTGTGTTTCTGGCGGGCTACGTCTACGAGAACGTTCGGTTACTGTTGCTCTCAAAATCGAAGGCGTATCCCAACGGGTTGGCGAACAATCACGGTCAGGTTGCCAAGCACTACTTCAGCCATAATCAAACAGCGAGTGTGACCGCGCTCTTCCCCTGGAACTTGAACAACTGGTATGGTCTCCCGGCCCAAGGGGTGGCAGTCGACAATTGGGCGGATGATAACTTCGACCACGCTGGGCTGGATTTCATTGGCGGTGGGAATCTATGGGTCTATTCCGACCGGCGGCCGATTGCGGCAGCGAGTATGCCGACGTTCGGAAAGGCGCCGATCTGGGGCTCGGCATGGAAAGCCTTCATTAAAGAAAACGCAGATCGGACAAATACATCATACCTTCAGAAAACGACCCTACCGTACGAAGACAATTACCTCGACCTCGATCCTACGGTGAAAGATCCTTGGGGGTTTCCCGTGTGCCGGATCACTGCCGATTACCAAGATAATGAGCGCAGAGTAGCGGCATTCGTCCAAGACAAAATGGAGCAATGGTACAAAGCTGCCGGCGCTATTGCGACAATCCGAAACCCAATTGGCTCGATGGGACCAACTACGCATGCTTATGGCGGCACGCGTATGGGTGATAATCGCGAAACAAATGTGGTCGACAGATACGGCCTCTCGCACGAGGTGCCGAATTTGGGCATCCTTGGAGCATCGGTGATGGGAACCAGCGGCGCTCGTAATCCTACTCTAACGGTGCAAGCGCTCGCATGGCGCACGGCCGATCACCTCGTCAAGGAGTGGAAGGCAATCGCAAAGTAGAAAGAGTTGTCTCCTTTTCGAAGTGATTCAGAGTTATAGGTGCGTTGCCGATCAGATTGCGTGCGAGATTCGATTTTCGAAATAGTTCAATTTTTAGACCTACATTGTCAGCAGAGCGGTCATGATCTCGATTCCGTCCCACAAATTCTGGATTCGTAGATTCTCGTTATAGCTGTGTTGGTTGTCATCGTGGTTAGCAATAGGGACACTGATATTCGGCATGTGGAGTACTTCTCCAGCAGAATCGGGTGATGTTGCACCAGAACTCGGCATCTTGATTGCTGGACCCATGGCGCTTTCCACGGTTCGGATGACTTCTTGCGAGATTGGCAGGTCCATGGGCGTTCGATATGCTCTCTCGCCCGAAATTTGCACTACGCGAGCCACTCTCGGATGAGCGCGACGAACGTCCTCACCAGGATCCGATTCCACGACGAAATAGCCCTGCTTACGGATGTGGTCGATTACCCGATTAGTGGTCTCCCTCGGGTCCATTCCCTTGACCAGTCGCATATCGATTGTCGCTGTAGCTGAAGCAGGAATCACGTTCGAGGCCTGATCTCCAGTTCGAGAGCTGCTCATTCCCCGAATGTTCAATGAAGGCAGCGTCATGATGGATTGGGCCAGGCTCATCGACGGATTCTCGGTCGAGCCAAGCCAGAATTCGTGCATCAATTCCTGTTCGTTATTCGGCATCTCGACTATGGCGCGCTTCTCTGTTTCGCTCAGCGGCTCGATGCCATCATAGAAATGATCGATCAGCACTCGCCCATGATCATCCTTCATCGAAGCCAGTAACTTGGCGAGCATCATGGCCGGATTTGGCGCCCAATTTCCATAGTGACCACTGTGCAGCTCGTTGCGTGGACCATATACGGTTATATCGACCACAGCGATGCCACGATCTCCAAACACGAGCAGCGGGTGCCCGCTCTGGTCAACAGGGCCGTCACAGTTCAGCCATACATCACCTGAAAAAAGCTGCTTATTGGCGGTGAGGATCTTGGCGAAATTTGGGGAACCTGCTTCTTCTTCACCCTCGAATGCGAATTTAACGTTGGACTTCAGTTTCAGCCCTGCTGCTCGAATGGCATCCAACGCCGCCATCATGGCTATGATCGGAGCTTTATCATCTCCCGCCGATCGAGCGTAGATGCGCCACTCGGGATTGAATGCTGAGCCAGAAGCTGGCAATGAGACTATCTGGCCATGATTCTCAATTGTGCCGCTGCGAAGCGTGGGTTGAAACGGAGGTGTCACCCATTCTTTGGGATCAAGCGGCTGACCGTCATAGTGTGCATAAAACACGATCGTTCGCGTCGCACCGGCTGTCTTGATTTCGCCGAACACAACAGGGTTCGCACCGGGAATCGCAACCAGCTTGGCCGGGACTCCACGTTTCTGCAGCATTCCAGCAATCAAGTCGGCATTTCGCTGAATATTGGCTTTGTCGCTCGCGATATTCGGAACGGATAGAAGTGAGAAGAACTCATCAACGATGGCTCGCTCATGCTGTTTTCTCCACTGCCGCGCAGTGGAAGCAGCAGGGTTGGCCTGCGCCAGCAAAGGTGGGGCAGA
>JBPYDQ010000660.1:0-6312 GCA_051986135.1 Terriglobales bacterium
GGAAGACGCCAACCGCAACGTCGTATGCCCAGAAGCCACGGTTCGCGTATCCGACATATTGGGTCTTACTCACGACGGTGTCTCCGCGTCAGGGTAGCTCAGTTTCGCGCCGCCAGGCAAAGTGACACAGCGCGGTCAGCGCCTAGTGTGGGCGCATTTTTGAGGGAATTCTATTTGCCTGGCACGCTGCGAAACCGGCGAGGTTACTTTGTCGACTTCGGGGGTTATGCGTTTACCGGGGAACTAGACACTCGGGAACGTGACAAATCCTTCTTAGCGGCCCCCTGAGGAAATATGACGGCGCGTTGAATTACAAAGCTTGAAAAGCGCTGCCGACTTGGCGTAAAGGTGGGTAGAGCCAGCCCTCACGTTTTCTGGAGTGACCCCGATGCACCACTTCTGGCAAAACCTCCGCTACTGCCTGCGCGCCCTGCGAAAAAATCCCGGCTTCACCGCCGTCGCCATTCTCTCGCTTGCTTTAGGCATTGGCGCAAATGTCGCCATCTTCACCCTCATCAACGCTTTGCTGCTTCGCGATCTTCCGGTTCCTCATCCGGAGCGGCTTGTCGAACTTTCCGTTGTCCGCCACGCCGACAAAATCCCTTTCTCTTATCCGATGTTCCGCGAACTGGATCGGGGACAGCGCGTTTTTTCCGGGCTGGTTGGCTGGTCCGAGTCGATGATGCCGAATGTCGAAGTAAGCGGCGTCTTCGCACTCAGCAATGTTCTTGCAGTCACCAGCAATTTTTATTTCGAGCTGGGCGCCACGCCTCTCCTTGGCCGGCTGCTCTCTTCAGAGGACGTAAATCCTCACGCAGGCTCAACATTCCAGGTTGCTGTGATTGGCTACGAGTTCTGGCAGCGGCGCTTCGGTGGCATGCCGGACGTCCTTGGCAAGCAAGTTCGCATTGAAGGCCAGCCTTTCACCATCGTTGGCGTCACTCGGAAATGGTTTACTGGCCTCACTCCCGGCGAGCCGCCCGATGTCACCATCCCCATCACGGCCGACCCCACCCTTCACGGCACGTTCAATCTGGAAGAGCGCTCCGTACTCTGGCTTCGCATCACCGGCCAGCTAAAAGATGGTGTCACCATCGATCAGGCTCGCGCGCAACTCCAATCCTTTTGGCCCGAAGTCCTTTTGGCCACGGCATCTACAGAAACTCCTGGACTGCGCCGCCAAACATTCCTTTCGATGGGCCTAGATGTCTCGCCCGTTCGAACGGGCTTTGCCCGGGACCTGCGCGCGCAGTTTTCTCGGCCCTTGTACGTTGTCGCTGGCATTGTCGGTTTAATTTTGTTGGTTGCCTGCGTCAATCTCGCGAATCTCCTGCTGGCGCGCGCTGCGGCTCGCGGCCAAGAGATGAGCGTGCGTGTAGCTATTGGCGCGAGCCGTTGGGACCTCGCAGGCCAGGTACTCACGGAGAGCCTGATGCTTTCTATTGCCGGCGCTCTCTTTGGTGTCATTCTCTCGTATTGGGGAAGCCGCATGCTCGTGGCCTTCATGACCGAGGGCACCGTTTCGCTGGATCTGCGCCCGGACTTGCGCGTGCTTTCCATCGCATTATTTATCGGCGTGCTGACCGGAATTCTCTTTGGCCTCGCGCCGATTTGGCAATCCTCGCGCCAAGACCCAGCAGTTGTTCTGCAGCAAAGTTCTCGAAGTTTAGCAGGCGGAGCCAGCAAATTGGGCAAAGCGCTCATCATCACGCAGGTGGCGCTGTCGCTGGTCTTATTGTTGGGGGCGGGACTGTTGGTGCGCACCTTCGAGGACTTACGCTCCCTCGACCTCGGCTTTAACAAGGAGAATTTGTTCGAAATTATCCCCCATCCCAGACCGGGCGGGCATCAGAATCTGGACGCGAATAGCTACCACAGGCAAATCATAGAACGGATTTCCAACATACCCGGAGTGCGCTCGGTTGGTCTGGCAGACATTTCCATCCCTAACCCTCAACCGTGGCGCGAGACCGCTTCGCCCATGTCGGAAGATCCAAACACAGGCGCTCGCATCATGGCGAGCGGCGTGACCATCTGGCCTGGCTTCTTTAAAGCACTGGGCATCCGATTGATTGCTGGGCGCGATTTTTCAGAAGCCGATGACCACCACACGCATCTCGCCATTGTAAGCAAAAGCTTCGCCGAGCACCTTTTTGTCAATGGCGATGCCATCGGAAAGTACATTCGCTTCGGCTTTATGCCGGACTTCCAAAATCTCGAGATCGTGGGCATCGCCGACGATGCCCGGATTTTGGACCTTCGCGATGCCGCCCCACCTATCGTCTATTTTTCTTCCCTTCAATATGAGCAGTCGGTTCCATCGGGCGATCTATACGTTCGCGCCAAGGGAAACCAGGAAGCGCTGGCAAAAACCATCGGCCTTGAGATCGAGTCTCTTGGTCACGAATACGTGATTCGCAGCGCAACGGTCGACCAAATGATGAGCCGCGTGCTGGTCAACGAGCGCGT
This sequence comes from Terriglobales bacterium, assembly GCA_051986135.1. Lineage (GTDB taxonomy): Bacteria > Acidobacteriota > Terriglobia > Terriglobales > Acidobacteriaceae > Gp1-AA122. The sequence continues at coordinate 2,470 of JBPYDQ010000660.1, forward strand.
CATCGCTTTGCTTTCGACTGTCTTTGCAGCTCTCGCTCTCTTGCTCGCCTCGATTGGCCTATATGGACTCATGTCTTACGGCGTCGCCCGCCGCACGCGCGAAATTGGCGTTCGCGTCGCGCTCGGCGCGCAGCGCGGAGATGTCCGCTGGATGATCTTGCGGGAGACCCTTGCGTTAACGCTCTTCGGCATCGCGGTTGGGATTCCCTCCGGCCTTGCCGGGGGCAGGCTCATCGCCACCATGCTCTTCGGCCTCTCTCCCAGCGACGTTTCCACCATCGTGACGGCGTGCTTGCTTCTTCTTGCGGTGGCTTTCGTTGCCGGTTACCTGCCCGCGCGCCGCGCTTCCTCCATCGACCCCATCCTCGCTCTCCGCACCGAATAAAAACGCGGTTCGGTAAGCACCTTCGGCCCGCCATTTCGGTCCCGAAGGACGGGACTGTTTGTTCCCGCAGGGAGAATTCCTCTGCGGACCTTGTGTGGAATTCAGAGTGTAGGATCAAAGGAATTGGAAGGAATCAGCTGGCAGTTCACAAAGCGAAGACTGTCGGCTCATGGACGCGGTCATCGCGGGCATAGCCTTAGGCGGAGAAAAGAACTTCGGCGATTATGCCGTAATCAGGCACTTGCGGAATTATGCGTGGTAACGTGTACCGAGGAACGCACTTCCCAAAGAAGGAGCGCGGGCTCAACATTGATGACCTCGATGAACAGGCTTAACCGCAAACTACTCGCCTTGTCGACCTTGCTGCTAGTGGGCGACGTTGTGGCCCGTGGGCAGGATATTCCGACCACAACCCTCGTAAACCAGGCACCTGTTGCTGTTTCCAACGAGGAAGTGGAGTCCCACAGAATCGAGCGACAACCAATACTCCGCATTGATTTGGGCGTTCGCATCATGGCTGAACTGGCCATGGTCGGCATCACTGTGAGAGTGATTGTGAGCGCTGATGGAATTGTTAGTTCGGCAAGGGCCGCTCCTCAAGATGTTCCGTCAAAACTACAGAAACAAGCGGAGGCCGTTGTCGACAAGATGCACTATCGGCCATTCGAGCGTGATGGGCATCCCATCTGGGCAAGCTTTGAAGAACACGTGGCAGTTTTGCCTCCTGAGCTCATACCCACGAGTCATGTCCCGTTTCCGGAAGTAAACGATTTGAAATCTGTCGTCATCGGGCTCGCGCGGACTGGGTGCCTTGGCGCTTGCCCCTCGTATCAAGTCGAAGTGCATGGAGACGGGACGGTTCTATATGAAGGGAAAGGCTTTGTAGCCATCTTGGGAAAACACCGATGCACAATTCCGCAAGAGAGCGTGCGGGAGTTGCTGAACATTTTTAAGGAAGCCGACTACTATTCGCTAGGAAACGAGTACGTTTGGGGCACAACAGATCTCCCGACTTACATAAGCTCCATTGAGATCGATGGCCGGTCAAAGGAGGTAAAAGACTATGCCGGGAAGTTTATTGGAATGCCTATGAGCGTTTCTGATTTGGAAGCTTCGATTGATCGTCTTTCGGACGTGAAAAGATGGACGGCTGGGAATGCTAATACGCTACCTTGCCTGAAGGACGAGAATTGGGACTTCAAATCCGGAGAAGCCGCAAAGGCATTGGTTGGCGTAGCACAGTACGGTAGCGTTGAGGCCGTCCGTGACTTGATCGCAGCGGGTGCGCCGTTGAATGGGCAAGACGGTATGCGAGGAACTCCATTGACGCGAGCTGCTTACAGGGGTGATGTCGCAATGCTCCGCGTTTTGCTAGAGGCAGGTGCTGGTAAGAAGGACGCACAGGGCATCGGGGCTGCATTCGCAATGGCCTCTCGGTCAGGGAAAAAAGATGCAATGAAGCTGCTTTTAGACTCAGGAGCAGCTACTGCCAGTGAATCACACGGACAAACGATGTTGATGACGGCGGCAGCATCTGGTGTTCCAAGCATTGTAGAAGAGGCCCTCAGCAGGAGTCATCCGGACGTAAATGAACGCGATAAGGATGGCAGGACAGCATTGATGGAGGCTGTGGGTCAATGGCATTACGGACCTGAAGGTCCCGAGATAAGACGGGCCGAAGTCGTACGACTGTTGCTTCACGCGGGAGCCGACCCGAACGCACGCGACAAAGACGGCAATACCGCTTTGATTGAGGCAGCTTGGGATGCAGATGCCGTACTAGAACTAATTCGCGGAGGAGCAGACGCAAACGCGCAAAACAATCGGGGGCTTACGCCATTGATCAATTGTGCTTCGCCTGAAGTCGTTCGAGTGTTGCTAGCAAACGGGGCAGATGCGTCTCTTCGCGACAAGGAGGGCAGGACAGCACTTGATGAAGCAAGGCAGTATGGAATGAAAGACAAGGAAGCCGCCTTATCCAAAAGAGAACCCTAGCAAGAATCTGATAGTTGCTCTCCACCGGGATTCTAGAATTCGCCCGACCCTGGTTAACTCCTGATTTCAGCTTACCGGCATCTTGTTCCTAAGGCCGTCCAGTTAGGCAAAGGACTCTGCCTCATCCCCTGAACCGCTGGCCCAAAAAGCATGATTCTTCGATCCCATCCCACAAAATCACTCAAAAGGGTGACGACAATTCCCCCGCCGTCTGCGTTAAAGTCCCTTCGCAATGGCAATCTGCCATTCGGGAGCAACCAATGAAAAGGACCATTCTCATTTTCGGCCTCATTTCCGGGTTGAAGTCGAAGTGGCATTGCCGCTGTACAATCCACAAAAAAGGAAAACAGCCATGAGCCAGCAAGGCCGAATCCTCGGCATCGGTGGTATCTTCTTCAAGTCCGCGAACCAGCAGCAAGTGCAGGAGTGGTACGCAAAACATCTCGGCCTCGCGGATAGCGGCCATGGCGTCGTCATTCTGCGGTGGCGTGAAAAAGATAATCCTGCAAGTGAGCAGGTGACAGCCTGGGTCATTTTCCCCAGCAACACCAAAAAATTCGAGCCTAGCTCAGCCTCGTTCATGATGAACTACATCGTCGACGACCTCGAGGCACTGCTCGACCGCCTAGCGAAAGAAGGCGTCCACATCGACCCTAAGCGCGAAGAGGACAGCTACGGCCGCTTCGCCTGGATATACGATCCCGACGGCAACAAAATCGAACTGTGGCAGCCGCACCATTAACAGAGACTCCGTCGAATCGCCGCGAAATGTTTCCGAAATTCCTGGCCAGCTTGGACTACCTGATTTGCGAAACCGTCCAGTTGGGCCAGTATTTCAAGTTACCGGTTTTGCATTTACAAGGCATATGGCATCTCTATTCGTGCCGCAAAGCGACCATCGGATCAACTCGCGTGGCGCGGCGGGCGGGGATGTGGCACGCGAGCAGAGCGACAACGGCCACAAGCAGCCCGACAGAGGCAAACGTAATCGCATCGGTCTCACTGACGCCAAAGAGTTGCGCCTTAAGCAAGCGCGTGAATGCCAGACCGAGCGCCGTGCCCACGACGAGGCCCGCCAGTGTGAGCCGGAATCCCTGGCCAAGAGCGAGACGGTAGATGCCTCCCTTCTCCGCGCCGAGCGCCATGCGGATGCCGATTTCCCGCGTGCGTTGGCGAGTGGTGTAAGCCACAACGCCATAGATGCCGACGGCGGCAAGCAGCATGGCAAGAAGACCGAACGAGCCGGCAAACGTAGTCGCCACGCGTCCAAAAAGTGTTCCGAGCTGCATGGTGACGGAAAGCGGATTCACGTTGAACAGCGGCAACTCCGGATTGAGCTGATGGATGGTCTCTTCAACAGAAAAAGCCATGGCCTGCGGATCGCCAGTCGTGCGGAGGTGAATGGTGGTGTCCTGCGTGGAGCGGTAGGCCTGGTAAATCGGCAAATAGATGACCGGCTCGGT
>JBPYDQ010000661.1:0-2625 GCA_051986135.1 Terriglobales bacterium
CATCCGACTTGGCGGGAGTTAGAACGCGTAGCTCCAGTTAAAGGCAAGCAAACCCCGTATAGAATACCGGCATTCTTCGTTTAGCGAGGTAAATGGGATGACACTGGAGAGAATTGTGTCGGCGAGTCTAGTTGGAATACTGATTCTCGGTCTGATGGCGAGTGTGGAAAATTCGGCTCAAACCAACTCCACCCCGGTAGACCCAGGCGTACGCGGTAGTCCGCCTGGCGCGGGTGGTCCTTTGCCAGGCCTTACCGCCGACGAGACGGCTTTCTTCCAGGATGGTCAGTCCAGGTTCGCTGAGACTGAGGTTGTGGTAGGCGGATCGAACAACGGCCTCGGGCCCCGCTTCAACTCAAACCAGTGCATCTCTTGCCACGCGCAGCCCGCCGGAGGCGGAACGAGCCCGCCGAAGAACCCCCTGCCGGCAATCGCCATTTTGAACGGAGCGCGGAACACGGTGCCATGGTTCATCGTCGAAAACGGCCCGATTCGCGAAGCACGCTTCCAGAAGACGAACGGCGCCCCCGATGGCAATGTACACGCACTGTTCGTGATTACTGGCCGTTCTGATGCCCCCGGTTGCAACATCGCACAATTCGACTTCCTGCCGGCGGGTAATCCGCTCAGTGGCCAGGGCGGAAATCGGAACATCATCTTCCGAATCCCGACTCCTCTTTTTGGTGACGGCCTGATTGAGGCGATACCCGACTCCGCTATCCTGGCCAACATGCAAAGCAACACAACCGAGAAATCGACGATGGGCATCTCCGGACATCCGAACGCCATCCTCAGCGGAAATGTGAACCGCAGCGCCAATGATGGAACCATTACACGTTTCGGATGGAAGGCGCAGAACAAATCGCTTCTCATGTTCTCAGCCGAGGCCTACAACGTCGAGATGGGCATCTCGAACCAGCTTTTCACTCAGGAGCGCGATGAAACGCCAGGCTGCCTGTTCGTTCCAACTCCCAACGACACACAGAACTTCACTACCACAACCAAGGGCAGCACGAACCCTGCCGTTATCTCGGACATCGAGGCGTTCGCCAACTTCGCACGGATGCTCGCTCCGCCAGCTCCAGCTCCGCCCACACCATCCAGCGAAAAGGGACGCGCCACCTTCGCAAGAATAGGTTGTGTGCACTGCCATCATCCGTCGTTTACCACCGGCGCAATGATTGCCAGCGGCTCCTCAACCAGTCCCAGCGCGGCGCTTTCAAATCAGACGGTAAATCTTTTTTCCGACCTGCTCGTTCACCACATGGGCAAAGGCCTGGCCGATGGGATTACGCAAGGCGGCGCTGGCCCAGACGAATTCCGAACTGCTCCTCTGTGGGGCGTCGGACAGCGCATCTTCTTTCTGCATGATGGACGCACGTCCAACCTGGTCGAGGCCATCAAAGCCCACAAGAGCCACGGCAGCGAAGCCAATAAGGTCGTCGACCACTTCAATAGGCTGAGTACCCAGGAGCAACAGGAAATCATCGATTTCTTACGCACACTCTAGAAGTCCGACCCCAGACGGTTTTTATCAGAGATAATATCGGGTCTCCGCCGACGAGTACGACTGGGGGAACATGCAGAGCTTCGGCTTGTCCTAACGCCATTTACTCTCGTCTGGCCAAACACAAAGTTGAATGAAGGTTGGCTTTGCAGGTATCGGTTGACTAAGTTGGATAAGATTGCGGCATTGGGGCCGGGTTGACGGAAGGGGAAGAAGCATATGCCCATCAGTGCGGGTGCAAGGCGGAAATTAGCTGCGCGATTCCGGGCGTATCGGCGGAGGAACCTGGTAAGCCAGCGGGAGCTGGGGATTTTGCTGGGACTGAGCCGGGCGGTACGTTTAAGTACCTCACGGCAATCCAACATGGTTACTCTGCCTTCGTGCAGAGGCCGGCCGGCTTACACCAAACGTACTCTGCTTGTCAGCCCAGGCCAGCTTAAAAATTGATTCTTGACGAACTCAATTGCAAAGCAGTTGTAATTCAAATAGTAGGAGGGATTGCAAGGTGGCTAAGACATTTAGGATTGGCGATCACGTAAGTTGGAATTCTGAGGCGGGTCGGGTGTCGGGGACGATTATCGCTGTCCACACCAAAGATTTTAACTACAAGGGTTACGTGCATCACGCGTCGGAAAACGATCCCCAATACGAAATCAAAAGCGACAAAACCGATCATATCGCAGCGCACAAGGGCAGTGCCCTTGAACTCTTGCACGGCGAAGAGGAAGTGTGAAGCTGCCGTTCTTCACCATAGCCATTCCAAGCGAAGCCTCCGTAGCAAAGAAGCGGATAAAACAGGACTTTTCAACTGCCGCTGAAGGCGAGCCAAGTTGATTGTGACCGGCCTGGCGACTCTTCCCATCTTCCGGCAACCCATGTTGACTCGGTGCTGGTTGTCATAGTTGGCGTAAAATCGCCTTCACGCTTCTAATCCCCGTCGGTCTCTGTTTCGAGATCAGAAGTGAAATGGGTTGTTCTCGTTAGCTATGTCAATTGACGTAATGCTAATCGGAAGATCCGCGCGCCTGTAGCCACTTGCTAAGATCGCTATTGTAATCGCGATGTAGAGCACTCCGGTCACCGTTTCCAGTGCCGCCAGCATACGTGCTTCCCCGCTA
>JBPYDQ010000662.1:0-4698 GCA_051986135.1 Terriglobales bacterium
TCATTCATCCAGCGTTCAAGATAGGGACCAAGATTGCTCTCACATTGGCTTATGCAGCACAGCCACTGCTCAACGTCGATGTACACACCCTGAATCGGTGGGTTGCTGCGAATTGTCTCCCATATCGCACTCAACATCGCTTCTACGGCGCGCTGTTCACTTTGTGGCTAGCTTCGCCAGTCTCCGTATCCGAATCTGAGGAACACCATTTCTGGGTCAGGGGTTCCCTTTGTCCAATCCGATGCGGTGAGAAGAACCTCAAATATTCTCGCCAAGAAGTGCTTGTAGCAGTCCAAGTCTCCCCATACCAGTAATGCATCTGTCGCGTAATCGGCGAGGTGTTTCCAGCTGAGCAGTCGCAGAGGTTCAGCATGTAGCAAAATCGTTGGCGATAGGAGTGTGACAGCAGCCGCAGGGCATCGTGTCCTCGGGAAGGGGGTACTCCGAGAAAGACGCGTACAGTCCCTCGATCGCATCTGCAAGTAGTTTTGGGCAAGTCATCTGGATTGAATTATCGCCTAGAAAATGCGTCGCTCTGAGTCCATAGAAGGGGGGCGGCCACAACCCGCCATTCCGGGCGAATGACCGGCAAACCGGAAGTTATGGCGAAGATTCGTCAAAGTTTCGGCTTGGGCGGACCCATTCGATAGCGCTGGATTTCTTCATCGGCATCCAACATCCTAGGGGAAACCCGAGGTACGTTGTTGGCATCGAATTGTCCCGAAGAGGAGGTAACGGATGGAAGACCGCATAGAAGCAGCGTCGTTCGTTAGAAAACGCAATAACGACTGGACAGTCCATTCCTACTGTTCCCGATGCTTCGCCACCGTTGCAGACACATCATCGGCTGTCGAGTTGAAAGCAGCGGAAGAAGAGCATAAATGCGACCCCCGGCTATTAGAGATGGCACAGAAATACAGGGAAGTTACTCACCTTGTTTCAGCCGCCTAGTTCTCCCGGCTCAATAAGAATCAATTACTTGCGAGGGTGAAAGTTTGGCTTGCCCGTTATCGGGCGTCGGTCGCGCGAAGTCGCGCTTGCCGATTTGACTGGTCGTGTGCAGCGCCAAGTATTGAAGGTGATACATGATTTACGGGTCATTCAATCGGAGCAAGGTTCCTGAAAAGATCGCGAAGCACTTTCCCAAAACCGAAGAGTTCGGTTATGAGCTGATCCAGCTACGTCTCCGAGCAGTATGTGACACCATGCGAGATTGCGATTCGATCTATATGCAAGCGAAGGATGCTCACCCGTACATTGCGACGCTCGGGCCGTTCTCAACCAGAAATGAGAGATGGTACGGAATTTACTGGTAGGGATCAAGCGCACACGATCTAGAATGGTTGGCCCAATGGCTACAAAACTTACGGCTGATATGAAGCGTGTTGTCAATGAGCAGCGGCCGGCGTACGTTGCCACCGTTTGCCCCGACGGAACGCCGAATTTGTCACCCAAGGGCACGATTGCCGTTTGGGACGATGAGCATCTCGTTTTTGCGAATATCCGCTCTCCTGGAACAGTTGCGAACCTTAAGAAAAACCCTGCGGTTGAAATCAATGTCGTTGATCCATTTGTGCGCAAAGGCTACCGGTTCAAGGGCACAGGTACAACCATCGTGGACGGTGTGCTGTTTGAGGAAATGATGCAGTTTTACCGAGGCCGATATGCGGACACGGCCAAAAACATGGAGTCCAGCATACGCGGCTTCGTGCTTGTAAAAGTCGAAAGCGCGCTGCCACTCATCTCCCCGGCGTATGACGACGACTCCGACGAGCTGACCATCAAGAGATATTGGACTTCCTATTTTGCAGGGTTGAATGAGCCTTGACACGCGCCGAAAGTCAGCGATTGGGTTCAGACCGGCCCTCGTGTAACTTCCGGTTTGCCGACAAATCACCCAGAACCAGCCGATGAGCGTGTTGCACTGAAGTTGTCTGTGCGCTGGCAATGTGTAAACGGGTCCGATATTATTTTGATCGATTAGCGCAGCCTCGCAAGCCAAGTTCAATCCAGTGGTACGCGGGAGCTCTGGATTGGTCGCCAGCCCAAGGAGATTTACATGAACCCACAGAAACAAATTAACGACTATATCGCCGCTCAACCGGAACCAAAGGGTAGCGAAATGCAACAGTTGCATCAAATTATTCTGGCGCTGATGCCAACTTGCAAATTGTGGTTTTTAGATGGGAAAGACGAGAAAGGAAAAACCGTTTCCAACCCAAACATTGGATATGGATCTCAAACCATTCAATATGCCAATGGAAAAACCAAGGAATTCTATCAAATCGGCATAAGTGCGAATACAACAGGCATTTCCGTCTACATTATGGGAACAAAAGACAAGAAGTACCTGGCCAAAACATTTGGGCAGGAACTCGGCAAAGCAAACGTCACGGGGTATTGCATTAAATTCAAAACGCTAACAGATATAAAGATCGATGCGCTTAAAGCAGCAATTCAATATGGGATTGAACAATAGCGAACTTTCACTCTTTGGGCGCCTGCCCTCTCATTCTGAGCGATTAACCAGCAAACCGGAAGTTACGGCGAAAGATTGGCGAAGTGCGCGAATAACTTCCGGTTAGATGGGATGAGAAGGTCGACCCCGATCGCGAGCATTAAGCTGGCGATCAACGCACTCGATGGTGCAATCCCGAAGGATGGAGGTCGACCCGTGAAGCAGCATAGCAGTATTTCGAAGAACGGAGGGTGGTCAGCCAAGGAAGCCAAGCCGATGCGACGGGAGTCGCAGCAGGTGATGTCAGAACTGGTTCGGCAACTGAGGAAGCAACTGGATGGGGAACGTGTAGTAGCGCGTACTGCGGACCAAGGTGCGGTTGATTGGGAGCGCCCGAACCTGGACCGATTGACGGTGGGAGTGGATGTAGGAGACCAGTGGAGCAACTACTGCGTCCTGGGATTGGGTGGCGAGACGCTGGCGGAGGGTCAGTTCAGGACGCAACCAGAGGAGGTTGCGAAATTCTTTTACGGCCTGGCTCAATCGCGGGTGGTGATGGAAGTGGGGACGCATTCGGCATGGATGCGGGAAGTGATCGCCGGACTGGGCCACGAGGTGCTGGTGGCCAATGCACGACGCATGCAAGGATCCAAACGGCGCCGGCGCAAGAATGACCGAATCGATGCGGCCAGACTCGCCCGGCTGGGACGTGTGGATCCGAAATCGCTGTATCCGATTCAGCATCGCAGCACGGAGGTGCGGGAGGATCTTCTGGTAGTTCGTGCTCGCGAGGTGCTGGTGGAATCGCGGACTAAGCTGATCAATGCGGTGCGCAGCATGGTGAAGACGTTGGGAGCCAGAGTGCCGAGCAGCACCAGCGATGCCTTCTCGAGGAAAGCAAACAAGGAGATTCCAGAGCCAATTCGGGACACGGCACAACCGCTGCTGGATCTGATTGCGCAGCTGAGTGAAGCAATCAAATCCTATGAGCGGCGCATCGAGCAGCTGGGCGGCGAGAAATATCAGCACACGAAGTTGTTGCGGCAGGTGTCGGGAGTCGGGTCGGTAACATCTCTGGCATACGTGCTGACTCTGGAAACGCCATTGCGTTTCAAAAACAGCCGTGATGTGGGTCCGTATGTGGGACTAACGCCCCGGCAGGAGGACTCCGGCGGCAGCCAACCGCAACTAGGCATCAGCAAGGCGGGCGACAGGATGTTGCGCAAACTGCTGGTGGGCAGTGCGCACTACATCCTCGGACCGTTCGGGCCGGACACTGATTTGCGACGATTTGGAAAGAAGCTGTGTGAGCGTGGCGGGAAGAACGCCAAGAAACGAGCGACGGTTGCGGTGGCGCGAAAACTCGCTGTTCTACTGCATCGGCTCTGGATCAGCGGAGAGGTGTACGAGCCTCTACGTCATCTCTCGTTCGCGCCCGCTGCAGCATAGCAATCGAACTCGAATCCCAAGGCAGGCTTTTCTTCATGGCTAAGCTGGAAGCAACATCCACCGCCTTGTTCGGGTGACTGCGAGTGGTCGGCTGGTCCGTTAGAGACCGCCGGTTAGATAGCAGCACCCTAACGTCCCAGGCCCGTCCTCAGCGATGGACCTGGGACGTGAAATCGGACCCCAATATGCACCGGGCCCAGAGTGGCCCATTCAGAGTGCGGATAGAAGCCCGGCAGCGTGGATCGAACCATCCAGTCTCGGTTACAAGAAAGCAAGGAAACGAAACCATGTCGATTCGAGCTCAAGCGCAGCAAACGCATGGCTTCCTTCGCCCCGGATGATCTTCGATACGGCCGACTGCGGCCGCAGTCAAGGGTCTGCACTTCGCTCCGATCAACGCGCACAAGAATGCGCGCCCTTGACCGCGGTCCTCGCCGACCAAATAGTCCAACTATCCAGGGCGAAGGAAAGAAAAAGCAGTCAATCCAGAACGGCCGCCACGTCGGCCTTGACTTTTATGACCTTCTCATAGATGCCGACCACATGCTCAGAACGAGGAAGGGCTGCCCATTCCTCTCATTCAGTCGTCCGGCGAATTCGTGCGATACTCTCCCACATGTTCAGAGAAGGCCATGTTCGAGAAATTCAGTGACACAGCGCGCAGAGTTATCTACTTTGCGGGGGGCCAAGCTAGCGTTTTTGGCGCACGAAAGATTACGCCCGAACTCCTACTGCTAGGCATGCTGCAGCAGCGGCCCCCACTGGAATTGAGTCGTCTGATCGGCGGAGAT
>JBPYDQ010000663.1:0-2488 GCA_051986135.1 Terriglobales bacterium
CACCGATGGCGGAGAGGATTTCGTAAGGGCCCAAACGTTGACCGGGCTGGATGGCCATGGGCACCCGCCAAACTCAAATGGGGAAGTATAACGCTGACGGCTAACAACATACCTGCAAATTCTGTCAATCCGCGGCAGCGTAATGGTCCGTTGGAAGCGGGGCCGGGAGGAAAACAGCGCCATGAAGCAGGAAGAAGGTACCACCGAATGCGGACGAAGGAATGAGGTCGAGGGGGTGATTACCAGGATCACGCAAATGCCTCTGTGGCGTGGCTACGCCCAACGTGTACCCGAGAGCTGGACTGCACCCGCCAGACGAAGCAGCACGCCAGTCACTATCATTTGAAGGTCGCGGGTGCTTGGGTAAGCCGGCTGAACCACCAAAGTGGTCAACCCTTGCGACGACCAGGTCTCCCGACGGCCCAAGTGTTTGGATGGCCATATACGAGCCTCTCGAAGCCGCTCCTCTTGCGGTAAGATTAGCGTTAAATCCATGATGCTTAGATTGTGGCCTCGCACTCCACGCGCCGCTGTCACTTACGCTGCGATATTGATCGCCCTGATTGCGTTTAGCGATTGGCGAGTGGAGATCAATGCCACGCTCGGTTTTCTTTACATTTTCCCAATGATGTTATTGGGAACGGTCTTCGGCTGGTGGGAGCTGCTTTTGGCCGCGCTCTTCTGCACTTTCCTGTCGGACAGGCTTGATCCATTCCCAATGGAAATGGAGTCGGCGCGCGATGTTTTGATATTCCTCACTTTGGCGGTTACAGGGCTGTTGTCTCTGAGCCTGACGAAGAGTTACCGTCGTGAGAGGGAACGTTTTGCCGCTTTGCGCGCCGCCGAGGAGCAGCTCAAGTTTCTCATCGAGAGTAGTCCGGCCGCCATTCTAACAATGACAGCAGCCGGAGAGATTCTCCTGGGCAATCCGGCAGCCCATCGGTTACTGGGGGTACCGGAAGGCTCACTGTCTGGCAAGAACATTACCCGCTATATCCCGGCCTTGGGATCGATCCCGTCAGTCGATGACACTGCAAACATCTTCCGCACAGAAATGCAAACTCGTGGCCAAAGGGAAAGCGGCGAGGTTTTTCTAGCGGACGTATTCTTTTCCACTTATAGCACGCCGGCTGGTCCTCGCCTTTCGGCAATGGTAGTAGACACTTCCGAACATTTGCGTGAGCGCGAAGAGACTAATCTGCAACAACTTCTCGCTGGTTCGCGGATCTTAGTCGCGGCGGTTTCTCATGAGATCAGAAATGTCTGCGGTGCAATCGGAGTGATGCATGAAAACATGGCGCGCAAAGGTTCACTGAAGGGCGATCAAGACTTCGAGGCGCTCGGGTCTTTGCTGGAGACTCTTGGCAAGATCGCTTCGCTTGAACTTAAGCGAAGTGTCGGCGCGATCGAATCGAGCAGAGCGGATTTGAACGAAGTCCTAACCGATTTGCGAATCGTGCTTAAGCAGATGTGTGAGGAATCCGACATCGAGCTGCGCTGGAACGTTCCTGATAAGCTGCCTCTTGTGCAGGCGGACCGCCACAGCTTGATGCAAGTTTTATTGAATCTCGCGAAGAATAGTCTGCGAGCTCTCGAGTTAGCACCGAAAAAGGTGATCGACGTCGCCGTCGCTGTAAGAGCAGACGGACTCTCCATTCGCTTTACAGACACCGGGCCAGGCATTCCGCAGGATCAGAAGATCTTCCAACCCTTACAAAGAGGTGCGGACGCGACGGGGCTCGGCCTCTATTTGTCACGTGCCTTCATGCGATCGTTCGGAGGCGAATTGCGGCATGATCCCCTCCACGCTGGATGCTCATTTGTTTTGGAGTTGGCAGTAGCAGCGACAAATTCTGAACTCAACGAAAATGAAACGCCTACGACTCTTACTGCTTGACGATCATGTCTTGTTTCGTGAAGGTCTGCGACGCCTTCTCGTAACCGAACCGGATTTTGAGACAATCGCAGAGTGTGGAACGCCGGCCGAAGCGCTTGAAGTGCTTTCTCGAACCGCGGTGGATGTCGTACTGCTTGACTTCGATCTTGGAGAGGAAACAGGAATTAGTTTTATTACTCATGCCCATAAAGCAGGTTACAGGGGCAAGATCCTTGTAGTTACAGCCGGCATGATCCCCTTGGACGTTACAGTTGCACGAAATCTGGGGGTCTCCGGCATATTTCTAAAGCATAACTCGCCGAGGACGTTACTTGAGGCGATTCGAGAAGTTGCCCGCGGAGCCGAGTGGATGGACTCCAGAGTGGTTCCTTCGGAGCCCCTTGAAGTCGATAAGTCCAGGCAAGCAAATGCGCAATTGAGTCAACGCGAACTGCAGGTTCTGCGAAGCGTTTTCGAAGGCCTCACCAATAAGGAGATAGCCCACAATATAGGGGTCTCGCAAAGTTCAGTAAAGGCAACACTGCAGCGATTGTTCGAGAAAACCGGTGTGCGCACGCGCGCACAACTCGTTCGCATTGCTCTCGAGCGTTC
>JBPYDQ010000664.1:0-7016 GCA_051986135.1 Terriglobales bacterium
AATGCGAGCAAGGTGCAAGAATTCTTGCCTTGTCCTGGAAATGGAACAAGAAATTTGAATTGGTCATTTGTGCAAGCCGTAGTTGTCAAGAATGGAATTTCCAGTTTTGGCTAACGTCCGCGAATCATCTTTGCGATTTCAGTCAATACAGCTTCAACCGCCTCGGCGGTTGGAAGACCGCCCTGGGCCATTTCCCTACTGCCTCCGCCACGTCCGCCATAGCTGGTCAGCGACTTCTTAAGAAGGGCTCCTAGATCAGTTGATTGTCCGGTGGATGCGGCGGCCACAACGGAGAGCTGACGGGTTGTCCCGAGCAAGGCAACAACTTTGGGTTCAAGCCGAGTGAGTTTCTGCGCCAGCAGCTTGATGTAGGCGAGATCACGATCCGCGAACACACGCACCACCAACTTGCCTTGGTTCAGAATGGGTGCATCCTCCAGCATGCGCGCTGCGTGTTGCTCGGCGAGTTCCTCGAGAAGCTCATCGCGCTGGCGGCGCCCGGCCTGCGCCTCCTCCTGTGACTTGCGAATCTGCTGGCCCACGTCCCAGATATGGGATGAGAACAGGCTGGCAGCTTCAGCGAGCGCACTGTAGTCCCGTCGCGCTGTTTGGACGGCGCGCTGCCCGCAAACGAACGCGACGCGCATTCCCTGCCGGACCTTCTCAACCTTGCGCACGAGAATGCAGCCGATCTGACCCGTGTGGCGCACGTGCGTTCCGCCACAAGCGGAGAGGTCGAAGTCACGAATCTCAATGAGCCGCAATTGACCGCGTTCGCTGGGAGGCAACTTGCGTAGCTCAAGCTGGCGCGCCTCCTCCTGCGAGACGAAGCGTATTTCAACTGGTCGGTCGTCGAGAATGATCTCATTGGCCAGACGCTCGACCGACTCGAGCTGCTCAGCCGAGATGACCTTGGTGTCTAGGTCGATCGAGCAGTAATCGTCGCCCATGTGGAAGGAGACCGTGGGCATGTCGAACAAATGAACAAAGGCGGCCGACAATACATGCTGCCCGGAATGCTGCTGCATGTGATCGCGCCGGCGATTGGCGTCAATCGTACCGTGCACTCGCATGCCAGGGTGTACGTCCAAAAGCTCGTCAAGAAAGTGGTGGACGGTTCCGTCTTCGGCCTCTGATACCTCGACAACACGGGCCTGACGGTCGCCAACCGTGATCCATCCAGTGTCAAAAATTTGGCCTCCGCTGGTGGGATAAAACGCGGTACGGTCGAGAATCAGGGCCGGCCGGGGCTCGGTCTCCGAAGCCAGCACGACGTCGACAACATCGGCCTCGAAGTCATACAGAAAAGCATTGTGGTAGTAAAGGTGTTCGGTCATGTTTCTTCCGGTATC
The DNA here is from genome assembly GCA_051986135.1 of Terriglobales bacterium. Classification (GTDB taxonomy): domain Bacteria; phylum Acidobacteriota; class Terriglobia; order Terriglobales; family Acidobacteriaceae; genus Gp1-AA122. The sequence goes on from JBPYDQ010000664.1 coordinate 1,353, forward strand.
TGGAAACTGAGAACCGAGAACTGAGTCTTGCTCTACCTCTAATACGGCCCGATAATGCCGCCGATCTGGCGGGAGTGAGGTGCTTCGGTCGCCGTCATGCTCTCAGCGTGCTCCTCTCCGATTACCTCCAGGTACTTGAGACCGCTGCCAGTGTTGAACAAAACAACCTTGTCATCGGGGTCGAAGAAACCGGAGGCGCGCAGCTTCCGGTAAGCGGCCAGCGCCGCAGCGCCTTCAGGCGCTGCGAAGATACCCTCGACCCGTGCCCAATAACGGAGTGCGTCCAGGATCTCGTTATCGGTGACTGCCAAAGCCACACCCCGACTGCTTTTAAGGATATCGAGGACGAGATAGTCTCCATACGCTTTGGGAACGCGCAGACCGGCGGCGATCGTCGAGGCATTTATCCACACGTCGGATACCGCTTTGCCTTCATCCCAAGCTTTAGAAATAGGGGCACAACCGCTTGATTGTACAACTACCATTTGCGGACGTTCCGGGCCAATCCATCCCAACTCCTGCATCTCATCAAATGCCTTCCACATGCCGATCAGACCCACTCCTCCGCCCGTCGGGTAAATGATGCCTTCAGGCAACTTCCATCCCAGTTGTTCGGCCACTTCATATCCCATGGTCTTTTTGCCTTCCACGCGGAAAGGTTCTTTCAAGGTCGATACATCAAACCAGTTAGCCGATTCACTGCGGGTCTGGACCATGCGGGCGCAATCGCTGATGAGGCCGTCGAGCAAGGTGACGTGTGCTCCATAGCTTTGACACTCCACGAGATTGGCCATGGGTACATCTTTGGGCATAAAGATGTGAGCCTCGATTTGGGCAGCAGCGGCATACGCCGCCAGGGCACTGGCCGCGTTTCCGGCCGACGGTATGGCAAGCTTCGAGATCTGGTAATGTTTTGCCATGGTCACCGCTGCCGATAGTCCGCGAGCCTTGAACGATCCGGTCGGGTTCAGTCCTTCATCTTTAATGAAAAGGTTGGGGGTTTCCCGGCTGGGCAGCATCGGGGTAAAGCCTTCACCCAAGGTTACGGGATTCTCCGCGGGAAGTACCTCGCCATAGCGCCACATGTTGGCCGCGCGTCCGGCCAATGATTCCGGGCGAAAGGTTCTTTTGAGCGCCTGTAAATCATAACGGGCGTAGAGGACACCGCCGTCTTTAGGACATACAGTGTTGGGATGTGCGGGCGAAAGCCTCTCACCGCATTTCGTGCACTCAAGGAACCGAAGGGAGGCCATCTGCTAAGGAGTTTAGCACTGCAGGATGAACTGCCGGCGCGATGAATGCCGCTTGCTCAGCCTCGAGTTGTCTTCCGCCGGATAGCGGGGCAAGCCAGCGCTCACGTCATCCTTGTTCCGGCAGTCTCTTCAGCAGTGCATTTGCCTTGCGAAACCAGGGGCGTTCCCGGCGGCGAAGGTAGCCGGGCATGGTGGGTTTCTTAGCCAGGATTTGGCGTGCCCAGTGCCGCGCTTGGTCGAAACGCTGCTGAGATGCCAGGAAAAGCGCGTAATTGTAATAAGTCTCTGAAACGGTCGAGGTCACCGTGACCTCGCTAAACAATGCATCCGCCTTTTGCGGTTGTCCCGTATTGGCGTAAGCATGGGCAAGCAGGCCGGCAGCTCGCTGGAAGTCATACCTTCGATCCTGAGCGACGACCCGTTCGAGATCCTCCACCGCGGCGGGAAATTCCCGCAGCTGGATTTCGCAAACACTGCGGCGATAGAAAGGATCGGGAGAATCGGTGCGCGAGGAAATGGAATGCGTGTAGCAGCTGCGGGCACGGCCGAACTCGCCTTCCTCCATGTAGAGATCGGCTAGTTCCTCATAATTGCCGGCTGAGGGATTATCCAGGATGGCCGACTCGAGTTCGCGAATGCGCTTGCGCCGGGGGAAGACTTTAAACGATTGGCGCAAAAGACCAAGATCGGGGAGAGCCTCGACGGCTATATAGACGAGGGCGCCCAAGCCACCACCGAAAATGATGATCCACAACCAGAATCCGTCGGGGCGCCGGCGGATAAAGTGAACCACCGCAACCGCCTGTAGCAGGATGCCCCAGCTATAGACGAACTGAATCAGCGATCCCATGAAGAGCGCAATATAGCATGCGGCTTCCCCGGTCTAAGCATTTGCAAAGAGATAGCGCCAGGACGGCAGGAAAAATGCTTCCTCGAGGTTAAAGAAATTTTGGGCTAACCATGGGTTCGAGTCACCGATGCCTATAACTTGCGCGGTGCGACTTAAGGATAACTAAGGACTTACCTATGTTTTTCGGACGGGATGATACCCCAAATACGAGGGGGTAACACATTTTCCTGTTTGTGAAATGATTTACATCTTTTTTCCCTCGGAGGGCAGCATTTTCCTGGCCCGGGAACGGGAAAGTATATGTCTAGTTGCTCGAGATGCGCTTGGCTTTCACTGGTGTTGATTTGCTTGGCCCTGTCGGCCTGCACTATCAGCAGCACTCCCGGAACGAAGACGCCCGAGTCTCTGTCCATCGTACCCACTAACCCTAAAGTCTTGCTGGGACTTCCCGTGCCCTTTCTCGCTACGGCGCAACTACACGACGGCACGGTTGCGGACGTGACAAATCAGACGGCATGGAGTTCCTCAAATACCGCAGTCGGCACCATTGAGAGCCCAGGGGTTCTCAAGACAGTGGGGCAAGGCACCACCACGGTGACCGCCGTATTTGGTTCGCTGAGCGCCAATACGGGTGTGACTGTTGATCCGCCAGGAATCATTGCAGTAAACATCAATCCTTCAAATCCGGATCCCATTCACGTGGGCGACACGCTTCAATTTACGGCGAGCGGTCTGATGAGCGACGGGAGCCCTCCGCCGGATATCACTGCCAAGGTAACGTGGGCCTCATCGAACACTACCACTGCTACTGTGGCTTCGACGGGAACGGCGACCGCTGACCAGGTGGGCCTGACCTTGATCAGCGCGACCTATGGGACAGGACAGAGTGCTCTTTCTGGTTCGATAACCCTCACCGTCAATCCTTTACTGACATCCGTAAGTATTCTTCCCAGGTCGGCAGATATCGCTCAGAAGACCAACCAGCAGTTCACCGCCACCGGCGTTTATGACGACGGGAGCACGCAAAATATCACGAGACAAACGGCTACCCAGTGGACCTGCACGCCGACCGGCATTGCCATCATCAACCTGGGACAGGCAAGAACGAATTCGACAACCGGCTCCTGCACGGTCACCGCCACCTCGGGCACTCTGAGCAATCAGGCGGCGCTGACGGTTTCAACTTTCGCGCTTAGCAAACTATCGGTCACCGCCATGCCCAGCTCGCCCGTCGGAGTGCCCATTCAGTTTCACGCCACTGGGCAGTTCGGCGGCAGCGGCCCGGTTCAGGACCTGACATCGGCGCCTGGCATCAGCTGGACTTCTAGTAACAATCTCGTGGCGGCGAACCCGAACGCCGGAAAAACGACGCCCCTCGCCGCCGGCACGACCACGATCACCGCGAAGTTTGGCTCCGCCACGGCAACAAGCACGTTGACCGTGAGCGCTGCCCAGCTTTCCGCGATCACTATAACCACACCGCTGACGAAATTCGCGATAGGAACCACAATTCAGGCGAAAGCCACCGGAAAATTTACCGACAGCACTACACAGGATCTGACTAATGCCGTCACTTGGAAATCCTCCGCCGGGGCGATCCGAGTTTCTTCGTCGGGGCTGGCCACCGCAAGCCTGCCCGGCAGCGCAACCCTAACCGCCTCTCTCAATGGGGTGAGTGCGACCACTCCCGCCCTGCAGGTGAATCTCGTAGCAGCCAATGCACTGGCGATCAATCCGGCCAGCGCGAGCATAGCCCCCGGCACAACCCTTCCCTTCAAAGCCACGGCCACCTTCAGCGACAACACGCAGCAGGACGTTACCTCGCTGGTTGAGTGGAACTCATCCGATCCATCGGCAGCGACCATCGGTGACTTCGGTGAGGGCGCGGGGCTGGCTTCAGGCATCGCTGCCGGTACGCCATCTATTTCGGCGGTCTTCGGATTTCAAGACGCGTCTACTCCGTCGAAGTTGACCGTGACCGGTGCCCAACCTGTCAGCTCCACCAGCTTATCCATCACTCGGAATCCCACTATGGCGCTTGGCTCTAGCCAGCAATTAACCGCAACGGTTAGTTTTAATGACGGTAGCAGGCAAGATGTAACGCCGCTGGTGACCTGGTCCTCCTCCGACATTACCGTGCTTGTGGTGAACAGCGCGGGACTGGCCGTAACCGCAGGCCCTGGGACAGCCACTGTGACCGCGACCTTCACTTCGCCGCTGAGCGGCAACCGGACTGCCACTGGGTCAACGACGATTACGGTCCAATAGCGCTTCTCGGAGGTGAAAACATTCGCCGTTGGCAGAAAAACCTTGGAGTGCCCACCCGATACCGTTCCTGCGCTCGCCCATGGTGTCGAGTCAGCCCGGTCACCCGCGGCTTCCGCACAGTCCTGGCCTGCGTATCTGTTCGGCATTCTGTGGGGGCTTTGCAGGGTGGGCCTCTTATTCAAGCGCAGTCTCAAAACAGCGCCCGCGCTTGTAGTGGGCAATCGACTCATGGTTGTGCGCAATCGTTCTCGTGCCAAGAATGTTGCCGGATCCGCCGTATTTCGCCCGCCCACCGGAGTGTTCCAGCTGCTCTGGCCATTTCTCGCCTCGCTCTTACAAGGGACGCGAACCGCATGGTCTCGGACGGGTCAGTTGTCTTTTGCCGACGCCATCTGTCACCGGCTTTGGAGTGAATGATTTCCGCGCGCTCCGGTCGATCGTGAACCTGATCCCGGCCTGGTTCGATTCATTGCCGCCCGATTGTGCTTCGGCCTGGACATTCGTGCGCTGATAGAGGCATATCGTCCTGACAGCACGCCCGGACGCACGGAGAGCGATGTTAAAATCGAGTGTGGTGATGCCTGCCATCCGCTTGCTCGCTATCGATATCGACGGCACCCTGCTGAATCCTCAATTTCGAATCAGCGATGGTGACCTGGAAGCGGTCCGTCGCGCCCGGGATCTAGGCGTGGAGATCCTGCTGGTCACGGGCCGGCGACATGCCTTTGCACTTCCCATCGCGCAAATGCTCGGCTTCGATTTGTGGCTGATTAGTTCCAATGGCGCCGTAACCCGCTCGCTTAGCGGCGAGACTTTTCATCGCGATCTGCTGCCGGCCTCCACGGCTCAGAAGTTGTGTCGAGCCATGCGGGCGTTTCGCGGAAATACCGTTCTTACCTTCGATACAGAAGCCAAAGGCGCCATTGTCCTGGAAAATATGGGAGAGCTGACTCCCAGCATTGAGCGCTGGTTGGAAAAAAACATGAACTACATCGACTTCGTGATTCCTATCGAGAAAGCAATCACGAGCGATCCCGTGCAAGCGATGTTCTGTGGACCCATCCCTCGTATGCGCGAAGCTTTGGCCGCTCTAGCAGCAAGCGGCCTGGAGGAAGAGACCACTGTACTGCGGACCGAGTATCCGATACGGGACCTTTCGATCGTCGATGTGTTGAACCAAGGTTGCTCCAAAGGCCATGCGCTGGAACGCTGGGCCGGGCATCGGGGTATTCCTCGCGCTGAGGTTATGGCCATTGGAGACAACTACAATGACATAGAAATGCTTGCCTTTGC